>JAJYWK010000059.1 GCA_021791515.1 bacterium
TTTTGTCTATAAATTTTTGCGTCTCAAAGTAGGACTTGGGTTTAACCAATATATCTAAGACAAAAACATTGGCTCCAAAAGCCAGCAATTTCTCCACGACGTGCCCCCCCACCAAACCAGCGCCGCCCGTGACAAGTACGTTTTGTCCGCTTAATTTATGATTCATAAATAAAATATTAATATCGGTGCTATCCGCTCCATCAGCGAATCTGTGATGCTACGCCTACCAAACTTTCCAAAACGGATCATTTTGCCAATGCTCGTTCATCTCTTCCACCTCCTTATAGGTGTCCATGGCTTTCCATTTTCCTTTATGGTGATACAGGGATAACTCTCCCTTTTCCACTAAAGGCAGAAGCGCTTCTTCAATCATTGTGTCTGGTTGTATGGCGTCAATAAAACTCTTTTTGAATACCATAAACCCTCCATTAATAATAAAGTCGTGGTTTAGACTAAAATTTTTATAATTACCACCGACTAACTTTTGCTTAAAACCCTCAACCTTGCCGCTCTGCTGGTTATGGTCAAGTATGCCGTATTTAATTAAAGGCCGCACTCCGGTCAATGTGCCTATGGAACCCTGGCGCTTATGGAAACCAAGCAGCTCTGAAATGTTTATATCAGCAACGCCGTCGCCGTAAGTAAGCATAAAATCCTCGCCCGTAATATAATCTTTAACCCGTCTTACGCGCTCCCCGGTAAGCGATTTTAAGCCAGTATCGACAAAGGTAATTTTAAAATCATCGTGGCCATTATTATGAAACTCTATAAAATGGTCTTTGGTGTGAAGGGTAAAATCGTTATTAAATGCCCTGGCATTTAAAAAATAATCCTTAATCATTTTTCCTTTATAGCCCAAGGTCAAAATAAATTCATTAAAACCATACTGGGCATAAATTTTCATAATATGCCACAAAATTGGCTTTCCGCCAACCTCTACTAATGGTTTTGGCTTAAATTCTGTTTCTTCTTTCATGCGGGTGCCTTCCCCGCCGCACAGGATAACGACTTTCATATAAGATATAATAAAGGTTTCTCTAAGCAGAGCTCCGAGGTATTACCGCAAGGAGTTTGCTGCATTTTACAGCATTAGCCCCTGAAGTATTAACCTGTATTAGCTTCCTCGGCTCGTTCAAACCAATCATCAGATGATTAGTTTGGCTCGCTCTACGTCGCTAATAAATAACAATTAAATATTATACTATTTAGCTTATTTTATCAATCAACTTATAAGGCTTGTTTGCGCCTTTTGGCTGACCATAAAGTCAGCTTTCGCTTCTGGTACAGCCAAACCAATTTCAAAAAAATTACAAAACCCCCGTATTTAAAAACGGCCCGAGACAAAGCCCAAAAAGCTTTTTTGTACTGCCCCGCTTTTATATTTCTGCCAAAAATCAAAACTAATAAACCAGCTGTTGAATTTTTAAAGTTTTTTGAAATCCTTGCGCGCAGCTCCGGCGGATAATAACTAATAATTTTATCGCTTAAATTTTTTGAATCTGCTTCTATTTCTTCCAAAGTCCTATTAATTAACGATTGGCGCCCCGTAGAATCGCTATTTAGGTGTACATAAGCAGTTGCTTGATTAATTTGCCCCACGTCATAATGTGCCGCGATTCTTTGCAGCATTTCCCAGTCAGAAGACATTGACTCCATAAAATTGCCAATCCGGTCATAAACTTTTTTTGGCACAACCACGGTTGAGCAGGCATATCCTTTGGGTAGCGACATGGCCTCTGGCCCGGCTTTTGAAATTTCAACAGATCTTGAATTCATTAACTGTTTAGTTCTTAAGTCCCCATCCTGAATATAATAAAAATTCGCGTGCGCGAAGCCTATATCAGCGTGCTTTTGGAAAAAATTCAAATATACCCGCAAAGCTTCCGGCAATAATTCATCGTCAGCGTGTAGAATTAAAAGCAAGTCGCTTTTGCATAAATCTACGCAACGATTCCAATTTCCTGTCATCCCTAAATTTTTATCGTTGCGTATACAGCGTATTTCCGGTTCAAATTGTTTGGCAATTTCAAAAGTCCGATCGGTGGAACAATTATCAACGACAAAAATTTCGTTGGCAAATGATTTTTGCCGTAATACGCTCTGAATACAGCGTTCAATATATTTTTCTTTATTAAAGGACGGTATAGCGACAGTTATGGTCATAAATAAAATATAAAAATTTAGCCGGGACTAAAGCAAAACTAATTTTTTTGTTTAAATATCCCTAAAAAACGCTTAAGATAAGATTTAAACAAGACCAAATCTTCATCGCTATAAAAACCCAACAGCCAGTATACCAATAGATAAAAAACAAAAGTCAAACCTCCAAAAAAAATGGTTAAAAACAAATTTGTAACTAAGGGCAATAAAGCTTGCCGAGCAATTAAAAAAATGATTCCGCAAACTATAAAAATTTTAAAGAATTTTTTACCATAATATGCCAATAGCTCTTTCTTATTGCTCGCAAAATATTTTTTCTCAATGTAATAAAGAAACGGCAGCATTGGCAAGCCGCTAAGCAAATAAGCCCAAGCGGCGCCATTAACCGAATAGCGAGGAATGAGGATAAACATAAAAACTACATCCACCAAGGCCAGAATCATGGTACTCAACGCTAAAAATTTTAACTCTTTTAAACCGCTCAAGAAAGCCTGGAAAAAATTTCCAAATGACAGTAAAAAATAAGTGATAGCCAAAAGAGGAACCGCCACAGCCGTGTGTTCAGCAAAGTCAGGACTAATCCAATAATAAATCAGCTTATAGCCATACAATAAGACTAGAATCGTCAGTCCAGAGGTAATAATGGAAATAATTCCAAGACTTCGTCGAAAAATAACTTTTACTCTCTGACTTCCCTCCTGCTCCTGGGAAGAAACTTCTGAAAAGATGGGGAAAAAAATATGCGACAAACTGAAGGAAGTGGAAGAAATTTTTTCCGGAATCATCTGCGCGGTGCTGTAAAAACCTACAGCCGTAGGCCCCCAAATGACGCCGAGAACGAATCTGTCCAACAAAGCCAAAACGTTGCTCATATTGTTTCTTATAAACAGCCAAAAACCCCGCTGGCCAATGGTTTTTACCACTTTTTTTGACAAGATAGGAATAAATTTTAAATCAGGCGCCAGATGATGCCAAACAAAATAAAAACACGTAAAAAGAAAAGCGGCAGAAATTAACTGAATCACCAATAGCGACAAAATTCCGTGACCTGTCTTTAAGGCAAAAATACTCCCAACTTGTAAAAGAGTACTGTTAAACAGGCTGATTTTAGCAGAAATATCCTGCCGTTGGAGAGCATAGGGAATCTGAGACAATGGCACAACCAGCATCTGCATCAAAAATGCCATACCTAAAATAAAAAATGCCAGACTATAAGAGGAAAGAAATCCGTCAGGAATTTTAAACCAAAAACGAAACCCGCCTTGCAATAAGAGCAAAAGCGACATGGCCACTACCCCTAAAATGGCATATAAAATTGTAGTGGAACTAAAAGTTACGGAAAGTTCCCTTCCTCCTTGAGAACCATGGTCCTCAGACATTGATTTAATAAAAGTATAACTAAGACCAAAATCCAATAAACCAAACACAACAGGCACGCTGTTTAACAGAGAATAAAAACCAAACCTGGCAGAGCCTAAACTCTTGATTATAATCGGTGTGGCCACAAAAGAAAGCAACAATGGCCAAACAAACCCAATTAAGGAGTAAACACTGTTTTTTACTGTACGATGGGCTAGGGTGTCAGACATAATTATAAAATTACCAGTCCTTCACTTTGTTTTGAGTTCTAATCTTAATTTTCTGATAAGTCTTCACGGTTTTTTCTTCTAAAGCCGGCGAGACCAAACGTAAAATTTCATGCCCCATAATACGATACTGCTTGCCGATTTTATTAGCGCGAAGCAGTCCGTTTTTGAGCATGCGTTTAATGGTGCTATTGCTAATTTTCAGAAGCTCTTGTGCCTCCTGAGTAGTATAGACTTCATTTGACTTGATTTCCGACATAAAAAACTCCTTGTTCTTAGTATATCAACAAGTTTTTTAGGTGTCAACGAAGGTCAATAAAGGTCAAATCGGCTGCTTTTTAACAGCCCTTCTCTATAGAAGAGACGGTAAAAAATAACCATCGTATATTTTATTTTTTTTGTATTTGCTTTGATAAAATCTTCTGCTTTAGCCTCTCAATAACAATTGATCTCCTAAAAGGCTTATAAAAAAAAGCCAGTAGTTTTCTAAAAAAATTTTTCCTTGTCGCGCGCTTGGCTGCCAAAACTTCATTTGCCTCCATAACGGCGGCTCGGGCGGCATTTATGGTTCTTCGTTTCGCGTCTTTTACTGGTTGGTCAAAAATATGCTGCAAAAACTTTTCAAACCCGTCGCGAATAGCCTGAAAATCAACTCCGGGGGCGGCAATCGGCTCATTGATTATTTGCAAATACAGTTCGTCGTTTTGATCAATTTCTTTTATCCTGGCAACAACCTCGTCGAAATTTTTATAAGCATGGCAATTAATAAAACGGTTCTGGTTAAATTCCTTATCTACATCCGGACTGCCCCAATAAATCGGGATTGTCCCTGCCACCATGGCATTGACAAGCCTTTCGGTAACGTATCCGCTGCGGGAAGAATTTTCAAAAGCTATGGAAAATTTATGGGACGATTCAAAAGCCATCTTACTTTTAACTCTGCCCCCCACGTTGTTCAGGCAAGCGCCGCCCGCATCCACCCTTTTATATGTTGATAGTTTGTTAAACATTTCATCACGCTCCGGATCGGCCAAATAATTGCTGTAGACAAAACTGCAAAATCCGGTTTTTTTCGCCAAATCTGCCTTTGTAAACAATTTCTGTCTGGTAAAATCAGGGCCGTTTAGCTCCCACCCCTGGGCGTCTTTTAACTGCCGGGGTTTTGAGCTGTCCAAAAAAGAATCGGCCAGTTTTATTTCGGCATCGGTATAATACTGCGCCAATAAATAAAGCGGGATCCTGTAAAACCGGTCGCCAAAAGTTAAATAGTCAAAACCCATCCCATAATCGCAAAGATTAAAGTTAGGCGTAATATTTTCACCGGTAATCAAAATTCTAATACAATTATATTTTAAATATTCAAAGTCGGATTCATTATAAATTACATATTCCGGATTTTCCGAAAGCTCCACTTCATAATATTTTTTTAATATTCCCAGGAAAAAAGAACCAAAAGAAAATTTGTTGGTAAGGTCTGAATTGCAAATTTTGATCCTGATTTTTTTCATCGCCATAAAGAATGTTTTGAATTATAAAATTTTTGCAATTATCTGGCTAAGATATTCCGGCTCGCCGCATTCCTCCGGATTCCTCTCGCTTATCTCGTTAAAATATTTATATTTCACTTTTGTTTGGGCAGGCTCCTTTCTAAGGTACATTTCATATTCCATATCCACATGGCCGATGTCAATTACCCGGTATCCGTTTATAAAAAGGTCGTACCCGAGGAGTTTGGCGGTTGGACCCAAAGACAAAAGAATCAGCTTGTCTTTGCCTGTCTTCAGCGCCTCTGCCAATATTTCGTTATACCTGTCAAAGGCGTTTTCAGGGGGGCACAGAATGCGGTTTACGGAAACGGCGTCTTTGAACAAATCGTTACCGACCCCAAGGCGGCTCTTTGAGCCTTCAATTAACACCACTTCTTTGCCCTTCCATAATAAAAATATCTTGCGAAAAATTTTACCGCTATGCTTCCGCGCGTTCTCATCATAACCCAAATACGGGCGGGTCATTCCAGTCTCGCCATAAACCCTGTTTTGGGAAAGCAAGACCAGCCATTTGCGCCTATACCTAAATTGGTGATGCAAAGCAAAAGTATACGCAAAATGAACAAGGCCTTCCAGCTTGCCAAAAAAATCCGGCACGCAAATCAGCAAACCCGGCAAATCAACCTGAATTATTTCTTTTAAGCGCTTGGCGAGCTCGGGATTGGTTTTTTGGAAACCAAGGTTGTCGCCTTCCATTATAGTCATTTCGCCGTCGCCAAAACGAATTACCGACAAATTATCCTTAACAATCAAATCAAGAGTATCGCTTGCGGAAAGTACTTTAGGCGCGTCTTTATTGCCCAAAATATGCATCCTAAATAAGTAAACCCCCTTTGCCACAACAGGGCCCATTTTCCAATGCAGCCAAAGGGGCGTATGCTTGCGAATCCAATTAAAAATATTTTCCAGCGTTTTTCCCATTAAAATTCTTTCAATGTTTCTTCTTTCTTTTTGCTATAATTTGCCTCTATGGTTTCCAGGGTTATATTATTTTCCAATTCATAAAGTCTGGTGTACGACATAATACGATAGCAAACATAATTTAATATTATTAATACGCCTAATTTTCCATTTTTGTAATTCTGTTTGCTGAAAATCCAAGTATACCCCAAAACTGCTTTAAAAAGTCTCCAGAGGCCGAACTTCTGCCCTTTTCTGAATTTCTCCTGGGCTTCCTGCTCGGCATATCTCATATGATTTCGCAAAAATTTTTCCTCGTTGTAAGTACTAAAATGTTTTAGGGCATACTCTTCCCTATTTGGCAATTTCAAAATCTGGTCTTTGCCACCTATGAACCTGCCTATGCCGTGAATGTGGTTATTAGTAAAATCCACAAAATCTCTATGAAAAAAGAAAGGCGCGTATGACTTTAAAGCATAATTATTAGTATTACCCCAAAGATACGTATAAAGCGGAATCATAACCTGCTTAATTTTTTCCTGGCGGGAAATTTCAGTTAATTTTTCAAGCAATGTCTTGGGTGCGATGTTGTCTGCAAAACCCCAATAAACCCATTCGGTATCCAAAAAATTTTTAATAAAATTAAAATTTTCCTGAGTTTCTACATTCGCACTCAAACCTGACGGCCTGCGGAAATAAGTTGCCCCTGCGGATTCTGCAAGTTGTCTGGTTTTATCAGTACTGCCATCGTCCATAAGGCAAACGCGTCCGTACTGGGAAAAATTCCGCAATACAAACGGCAGCCTCTTCTCTTCATTATAAGTAAAAATAACAAAAGTTATATTGCTCATATAGTCTTGTTTTTTATATACCATTCAAGGGCAAGTTTTATTCCTTCTTTCAGTTCCACTCTTGGCTTCCATCCTAAATTATTAACTTTTGTGCAATCAAGCAATCTTCCCGGGGTACCGTCTGGTTTGCTGGTATCCCACACCACCTTTCCTTCATAACCTACCACCTCTTTTACTAAACTGACCAAATCGGCAATGGTAATGTCGCTGCCTACGCCTAAATTCAAAAATATCTCGCCTTTTTCATTTTGTTCTTTTGTGGGATTAAAATTCTCCATTAAAAACAAACAGCCTTCTGCCATATCATCTACATATAAAAATTCGCGCCGGGGCTTACCCGTTCCCCAGGCTACCACCTCTGGTTGATTGTTAATTTTGGCTTCATAAAATTTTCGAATTAACGCGGGCAAGACATGGGATTTTTGCAAATTAAAGTTGTCGCCCGGGCCGTATAAGTTAGCCGGCATAACAGAAATAAAATTTGTCCCATACTGGCGATTATAGCTCTGGCACATTTTAATGCCCGCAATTTTGGCAATCGCATACGGCTCATTGGTTGGTTCCAGTATGCCCGTCAACAGCGAATTTTCACCAACTGGCTCTGGAGCAAATTTTGGATAAATACAGACCGAACCAAGCAATAACAATTTTTTTACGGAATTCAAATAAGCCTGGTGTATTACGTTATTTTGAATCTGTAAATTTTGATAAATAAAATCCGCCGGATAAGTATTGTTAGCCATAATTCCGCCGACTTTAGCCGCAGCTATAAATACATATTCGGGTTTTTCTTTCTGAAAAAATTCAGCAACGGAAGCTTGGTTGGTGAGATCAAGCTCTTGATGTGTCCTAAACACCAAATTATTATAACCCTTAGCCAAAAGTATTCTAACTAAGGCAGAACCAACCAAGCCTTTATGACCTGCTATAAAAATTTTTGAATTTTTTGAATTTAACATAACTTTTTTTATTATTAATTATAATTGTATCCAGGACTTCGGATAATAATCCGCCATGTCAATATTTGATTGCATATGGTAGCGCTTAGGAGCATAAACTAATTGTCCTGGCTTTTTGCCAAGCCAAGCCCCCCACCAAGAAAACGTACTATTGCCGATTATATGGTGCTTGCAGCGCGACATTAGCCGCAAATCTTCATGGTGTCTGGCTTCTCCATTATGTTCCACAAAATTTACAGGACTGTCAGTTTTCAAATTTTCCTTGGCCCAAACCGGATCATCAGAAAAAACGTAAAAATTTGGGTCTGGAACTTGGTCTAATATTTGTTTGATTGCTGAATTATAATATCCTATGGGCAACACGCCGTGATGCGCGGCAATTTTAGTGGCATTGTCGCCATGCCTAATATGGACAGCGACGGAGTTACAGCTCTCTATTTCCTCAAGCAAAGCCTGATTATGCGCATCGGGAGATTCAATAAACTCAAACTCATTTCGAATAATATCTTCAATGTTAATAAAATATTTCTCGCTCTGCCAATATCCGTCAAAATAAACTATTGAAGGTAAGCGTGCTGTAAATAACCGCGGATTAAAAGTAAAATTTTTACCCAGCGGCTCAAAATAATAAGGCCGCCAAGACTGCTGACCTAAGAAATTTAGACGACGCAAAATTTTACTAAAAAAATTTTGTTTTAAATACTTTTGAAAAGGCGCTAACTCTTGCGCAGTGGCCGGCTGAAACTGAATTTTAAAATGATTTAAATCATAAGTCCTCACCGCCCACTTTGACTGGGGAAGCTGATAAAAATTTAAATCCAATTTTAAAACCTTATTATGAACAACGGCGAGCTGTCTGCCAAAAGCATATTGGAACAACTGATTGCCTAAGCCCCCAAGCAGACGAACAATAATCACGCCATCCTGTTTTTTTGAACCATCCGATTTATCCATTGGTAAGTTTCAATTAAGCCGTTTTTTAGCTTCTTACTTGGAGCCCAACCCAGCTTTTGTTGGATTAAAAAATTGTCGGAATTTCTTCCCCTAACACCCAAAGGACCGTCAATATGCCGAATGGATAATTTTTTACCTGCAATAGACATAACTATTCCCGCCAACTCATTTATTGTCACCATTTCTTCAGACCCAATATTAACCGGACCGACAAAATCTGAATCCATCAAACGCCTCACGCCTTCCAAACATTCGTCAATATACAAAAATGAGCGGGTCTGTCTGCCGTCTCCCCAAATTTCAATTTCCCCGCCATCTTCAGCTTCTGCCACCTTGCGACAAATCGCAGCGGGAGCTTTTTCTTTACCACCCACAAATGTCCCTTCCGGTCCGAATATGTTATGAAAGCGTGCAATCCGAATATCCAAATCATAATTTCGATTAAATGATAAATACAACCTTTCGGAAAATAGCTTTTCCCAGCCATATTCACTATCCGGTTGTGCGGGATAAGCGCTTTCCTCGCTGCATTTAGGGTTATTTGGATCTTCCTGGTTATATGCCGGATATATACAGGCAGAAGAAGAATAAAATAATTTTTTAATCCCTGCTTTTTGTCCATAGTGCGCGGCGTTTAAATTAATCGTAGCGGAATTGTGCATAACATCCGCGTCGTGCTCGCCGGTAAAAATATAACCTGCCCCGCCCATATCCGCGGCCAACTGATAAACTTCATCAAATGGCCGATCAAAAATTTTTAACCAAGAAGCATCGTCGCGCAAATCGGCAATCACAAAATCATCCGCCGCAGTTTGGCTGAACTCGGGATGCTTTAAATCCACCCCCCTGACCCAATAGCCTTCGGCTTTTAACCGTTTGACCAAATGACTGCCAATGAACCCGCCGGCGCCGCAAACCAAAGCTGTTTTTAATGATCTATTCATAATTAACTTATTAGGACTTACGCTTTTGAGCCAAGTTTGAGGCATTTTACGAGGATTTTTGGAGGCGTAGCCAGGCTACGCCGATAAAAACCGAAAGACAAAATAACGAAAAAATTGGCCAAAGCCGCTTTTAGGATCCGGCTCTGCCGGATCTAAAGCGGCAAGAGCGTAAGTCCTACTTATTTTAATTTTATTCCAACTTCCTTACAATCCGCCTCCAGCATAATCTTCACCAGTTCCTTGAATTTAATCTTGGGCTCCCAGCCTAAAACTTTTTTTGCCTTTGACGCGTCACCCAATAAATATTCAACTTCCACCGGGCGATAATACTTAGGGTCCACGCCAATATATTTTTCCCAGTTTGTGATATTAACCAGCCGAAAAGCTTCCTGCAAAAATTCTCTGATAGAGTGAGTTTCTCCCGTAGCGATTACAAAATCTTGCGGCTTATCCTGCTGGAGCATCATCCACATTGCTTCCACATACTCCGGCGCATAGCCCCAATCGCGCTTGGCTTCCAAATTGCCCAAATAAATTTTATCCGCTTTGCCGGCTAAAATAGCGGCGATGCCGGTTGTAATTTTGCGGGTTACAAAAGTTTTGCCGCGGCGCGGCGATTCGTGGTTAAATAATATCCCATTACAAATAAACATGCCGTAACCGTCACGATAAATCTTGCATAAATTATGGGAAAAAACTTTTGCTGCCGCATAAGGACTAACCGGATTAAATGGCGTAGTTTCTCTCTGCGGCTTTTCCAGTACTTCACCAAACATCTCACTGGAACCAGCCTGATAAATTTTTGTATTTATTCCGCTTTCTCTGACCGCGTCTAATAAACGCAATGTCCCCAAAGCGTCCGTGTTGGCCGTATATTCCGGAATTTCAAAACTCACTTTTACGTGGCTTTGCGCGCCCAAATTATAAATTTCATCCGGCTTAACGGTTTTAATAATTTGATTTAAATTTGAACCGTCGGTCAAATCGCCATAATGCAAAAACAGCCGACGATGCGACTCGTGAGGATCTTGATAAATATCTCTCAACCGTTCGGTATTAAATACACTGGCGCGGCGGATAATTCCATGGACTTCGTAATTTTTTGACAATAATAATTCCGCCAAAAAACTTCCGTCCTGGCCGGTAATTCCAGTTATTAACGCTACTTTAGATCTGTTGCTATTTATCATAATCCATTTATTGATTCTACTTAAAAATATCACAAAGCCCCTTTTAAATCAACCCGTTTTAATATAGTATACTTACATGAAGATTCTTTATATTATAACCCAGGCCGACGGCGGCGGAGCGCAAAAATATGTACTGGCGCTGGCCAAGCACTTTCAAGGCGCGATAGCCGCCGGCGATGAGGCGGAAAGACTGTTTATTCAGGCCCAATCAGCGGGCCTAAAGACTTTCCCGCTTAGCCATTTAAAACGCAATATTAGCCCCTGGCACGATTTTTTGGCTATTTGGGAAATCCGCCAGCTGGTAAAAAATTTGGAACCTGATATTGTCCACTTAAACTCCACCAAAGCCGGAATTTTGGGCAGTTTTGCCTGCATTGGCCTTAAAACTAAAGTTCTGTTTACAGCCCACGGTTTTGTTTTTAACGAACCCCTGCCTTGGATAATTAAATCTTTTTATTTAGCTTTGGAAAAAATAGCCTCGGATTATCGCGATTATATAATCTGCGTGTCAGAGGCAGACAGGCAGGCCGCGCTTAAACAAAAACTGATTAACCAGGATAAAATTAGCGTGATTTATAACGGAATCAGCCAAATTAAATTTTTAGATAAAACCCAAGCACGTCAAAATTTAGGACTGCCGAGTGATAAATTTATTATTGGTTGTGTTTCAAACTTTTATAAAACCAAGGGCATTGATGTTTTAATTGAGGCGGCTGGATTATTGCCGACTGATGTAAAAGAAAAAATCCAAGTAGCAATTATCGGCGAAGGTCCAGAAAAAGAAAAGCTACAAGCTACAAGCTACAAACTACAAGCTAACATAAAATTGCTAAATAAAATCGAAAATGCAAATAACTACCTCAAAGCCTTCGACGTTTTTGTAATCCCCTCGCGCAAAGAAGGTTTTCCATTTGCATTATTGGAAGCCATGCAAGCCGGCTTGCCGATAATAGCAAGTAATGTCGGAGGCATGCCCGAAGCCTTAGGCAATACTGGAATATTGATTCCGCCGGACGACCCAACAGCTCTGGCCGAAGCGATTATAAACCTTACAAACGATGAGCTAAAACAAACAGACCTTTCCGCAAAAGCGCTGGAAAGATCCAAGCTTTTCACCGAAGAAAAAATGCTGACAGAAACCCAAGCAATTTATAAAAAATTACTGCCCTAATTGTTTTAAAAACGCATCGACTTTCGCTTGCTCTGCCGGATCCTGCTGGCTCATTTTAATTTTGTTTGCCAAATCAATTGCCTTGGCTTTTTCCCCGGCCTGTTGGTAAAGCTGGGCCAAAACCCAATAACCGCCGGCATCCAAACCTTGGGCTTTTGACAAATTTAAAAGCAAATTTATTGCTTTATCAAACTGTTTTTGTTCGCTGTAATCTTGAAGCAGCCAGGATAACTCCTGCCAGGAACCCGGCTTATAATTATTTTTTAAAGCCTGTTCGGCGATTTCCCGGGCTTTTGTTGTATTGCCCTGCTGCTTTAACAAATTGGCATATTGCCAAAGACTTACCGCATTAGTCGGATCATCCGCAATGACTTCCCGAGCCAGATTTTCAGCATTTATATAATCTTTTTGCAAGCCTAAAATTTGCACTTTAAACATCCTCGCTTCTGTGCGTTTTGGAGCCAGCGCAATGGCTTTGTCCATCGCGTCAAAACCGGCCGGGGAAAAATTCCTACCGCTTAAGCCATCCATTATAAATAACAAATTGGCATAGCGGTACTGATAAATAGAGTAATTATCCGTCCGGCTTATGGTATCGGCTTCCGCGCTCAGGGCTTCGGAAATAAAATCTTTGGCCACTTGCCTATCCACAGACGGATTATAGGCAACATTCAGCGCGACTTCTGTAAATTTGGAAGAAGTCTCGCCAAAGTCAAAATTAAACGGCGTGTTTACGGCCTGCTTAAAATAATCCAAAGATTTTTTTGGATCTACCGAACCATACGCATAGCCATAATTAGTGGCCTTGGAAGCCTGCAGGGGCAACACATTGGTAGAGTAAACCAAATATCCGCAAACCACGGCACTCAAACCAAAAACCACGTAGCCAAATGCCGGCGGAAACGAGTTAAATGTTTTTAATTTTGATTGTTTACCGCTTACGGCATGCGCGGATTCCTGCCACAAGTAGGCGCATAGGGCCGTAAACATATAAAACATCATACTGGCCGAAACGTTGTCAAATACGGTTAAATTCTGGATTTGATAAACTGTAATTGCCGCGGACAACAGTAAAAAATCCAACAACTCTATTAACCCGCGTTTAAAGGCCAAGTACGCGCCAAAAATGGATAAACAAAAAATCGCGGCATAAAGCAAAAAGCCGAAAATGCCCGCGGTGACCAAAACTTCCAACAAATAATTATGCGGCTTATCAAACCAACTGCGGTCATATTTGGAAATTTCCGGATTATGGTACTTATTGGCAACTACGTAATAATTCTCCGGCCCTGTACCGGTAAGCCAGTATTCTTTCACTCCATGCAAAGCCACGCCCCACTGGATAAGCCTGGATTTAGTGTTGCTGTCATTTAAATTAAAAACCCGGGCAAAAATGGAACCCTGCGGCAATTTTTCATGGACTAAATACAATGTTAGAAAAATTGCAACAAATGCCCCCAACACAACAGAGCTAAAAATTTTAGTCTTGCGATTTTTACTAAAAACCAAAAAACCTACGCCCATTAAAAACAAGCCGGCAATCAAACCCACTACCGCGCCGCGACTGCCGCTTAAAACTATGGCGATCAGTTGAAAAAGAGCCAATGCCCAGTAAGCCGCGCGCCAAAAAACCCCTTCACTCTGCCTGGCTAAAAAGGCGCTTATGAACATTGGCAAAATCATGGTGCTGCCCACGTAAATAGGGTTGCCAAACAAAATAGAGAGTCTTCCCGGCAAACTTGGATCCTGAACCAAAGGCTTCATTCCCATAACTGTAAAAATTCCGTAAAGACTCAAAAGCCCGAAAAACCAAACTGTTGCTTTAAGAAAAAAGAGAAAAAGTTTGCCGTCCATTTTGGACAACAATAGCAAATAAAAATAAATTAAAGTAAGATGCAGTAAATAATAGGCCCCGCCCATGCGCTCAAAATTTCCCCACATCGCGCGGACAATATTTACCCCAAAAAGCGCGGACAATAAATTCATTACCCAAAATGCCAAAACCGCCAACGTGAGCGGGTTTTTTAAATCGGGACGCAAATCTTTACGCATCACAATTAAGCCAATATAAAACGGCAAAGTGACTTCCACGATTATGCGCAAATAAAAAGCTTTGCTGGTGACAAATGGAAATAATAAATCCTTAAAAACCCACAAAGGGGTTAAAAGCAGCAAAAAAATTAGACCGGCAAAACAAAATTTAAAAAACTTGTAATTCATTTTATGGCTTTAAAGTCTTAATAAACTCGTCAACCGCATCTTTTTTGCTCGGATCCCCACGCGCAATCATTTCCGCCACCAGCCTGGCTTTGGTTTTATCCCCCACTTCCGCGTAGCTTTGAGCCAGTAAAAAAAAGCTGTCTAAATTATTAGGATCCAAATAAACCGCCATTTCCAACATCGGCACGGCTCTTTTATACTCTTTTTGTATAAACAAATAATGAGCGGCCCAAAAAAAATCTTTCACTGCTGCTGGACGGTAGCCTTGCGCGAAAGATGCTTCGGCTACCGCCACTCCCTTGTCTTTATGTCCGGCTTTAAAATAAGCCAAACCCAATTGTAATTTAAACTGTGGCTTGTATGGATTAACGTCAACTATTTTTTGCGCTACCTGAAGGCCTTTTTGCCAATCTTGCTCATACCCCATAAGCTGTAAAAGCAGCTGCCACAATTCAATCCGCAAAGGCGCCAAAGCCAAAGCTTTGTTTATGGGCGCTTCATCTTCGGCGCCCAATTCCCTTTTGTTGGCCAAGTCGTCCATAATTTTTACGTTTGCGGCCCGCAACCAAGCGGCCGGGTAGTTGCCCACAGACTCCGCGATTTGTGTTTGATAATTGTAAGCTGACCGCAGCTGGTCTTTAACAAAATCCGGATCCTGCGAAAGAGTATCGCCCTGCGCCAAATTCACGGCAAAGTCGGCAAAACGCGCGGAGGTTTCCAGCTTATCAAAATTAAAAGGCAGACTTCTGGCTTTTTCAAAATAACCGGCCGCCGCTTTATAGTCATAGGAAGCGTAAGCTCTGCCATATTGCACATTTTTACTTACCTCCATGGGGACAAAATTAGCGGCATAAAGCAAATATAAAACCGCCGGCCCCGAAGCCAAAGCTGTTATGGCGGCAGTCAACTTTAGCCAATTCTGGCTTTTAGCCTTAATCTCTGATTTTTGAACTGCGGTCTCTTGCCTTGATTCCTGCCACAAATATCCGGCAAAACCGGCAAAGGCAAAAAACATAACGCTGGCGGAAACCGTATCAAACACAAAAAAATTTTGCGCGTTGTAAGCCGCAAAGCCCCCCAAAAGCGCGGAAAATTCCGCGGCAGATGCCAGCCGCGCTTTGTAAGCGCTTGCCAGCGCCCAAACTATGGCTGATAAAAAACCCAAATACGCTAAAAAGCCAAAGCTCCCGCCGGTAGTTAAAACTTCCAAAAAATAATTATGCGGCTTGTCAAACCAGCTGCTGTCATACTGGTAAATCGCCGGGTTGAAATATTTATCGGCTATTACATAATAATTTTCCGGTCCCGTTCCCAAAAACGGCCGTTCTTTAAACCCGGCTAAGGCGGTCTTCCATTGAATGAGCCGGGCTTTGGCGTTGGAATCGTTTAGGCTAAAAATTCTCCTAAGATTCCCTTCCGGCAAACGGCCGGAAAACGTAAAGCCAGCTGTGCCGAGCAGCAAAAGGCAGACAAACACAGCCAGAAAAAATTTTTGGGTTTTTTTTGCTTTTAAGGACAATAAAAAATATATTGTTCCGGATAAGAAAACCGCCGCGATGATTCCGACCAGCGCGCCGCGCGTGCCGCTTTGATAAATGCCAACCAGCATAAGCAAGGCGCTAAAATAATAATAAATTTTCCGCCAAAGCCGCTCCGCGGAAAAGGCAAAAAAAACGGCCAGCGACAGGGGTAAAATTAAAAAACTGGCAAAAAATATCGGATTTCCTAAAGTGCTAGAGACGCGTTGCGGCAGGCTAAAATCCTGAAATAAAACACTCCGGCCAAGATTGCCAAAAATACCGTTAATTACCGTTAAAATAGCCGCGATAATTGCCAAATCCAAAAAGCCGCGCAAATAATCTTTCTCCAAAAGCAAAATTGCCAAACTTATGCCGCATATTATAAATGCCGCGCCAAAGGAGATGGCAACCGACAAGCCGGTAAAGCGAAAAAATAAAAATATTAAAACAGCCGTTACTAAAGCAACAGCATAAGTTTGCCCTTGGCTATTTTTGTCTTTTACCAATTGGCCTAATATTTGCACATATAAAAACAACAGCGTTAGGTGAGCTAAATAAAATACTCCGCCCATGCGCTCAAAATTTCCCCACATTGCGCGGATAATATTTACCCCAAAAAGCGCGGACAATAAATTCATCGCCCAAAATGCCAAGACCGCCAAGGTGAGCGGATTTTTCAGATCGGGGCGCAAATCTTTACGCATCACAATCAAACCAATATAAAACGGCAAGGCAGTCTCCACCACAATGCGCAAATAAAAAGCCTTGCTGGTGACAAACGGAAACAGCAAGTCCTTAAAAACCCACAAAGGAGAAGTTAGGGCCGCGCAAACCAGTCCAAAAAACGCATTGACTAAAATTTTCTGATTTTTCATAAATGGCTAAATTACTTCTGCCACATATTTTCTGTTATATATTTTTTGCCACTCTATATGATGTTTTATTTCCGCCGGATTTATGGCTTGAAAGGCTTCCGGAAATGGCACTGGCTGTCTTATAGCCTTTGCCCGTTAAGGCAGATGCTGTAGTAAAGAAAAAAAAATTGCCGCCGGAGATGAAATTTTTATTCATTAGTTAGAATGATAACGCCAAAACAATTATTTTATCTTTTCTTCCAAACTCCTTATTTCCTGATTATATATATCTTTCATGTTCGAATTAATGGAAATTGCCATTTGCCAAAAATTTATGGCTTTCGCGTAATCACCCGTTTGCCCTAAAAACCTGGCGTATAAAACCACAATGTCAATATTGTTATTGGTTTTTAACAACGCTTCCTGATACAAAACGCCTATTTCTTTGTTGCTGGCATCTAATTGTTGCTGTTTAAAAGCAATGTATTTTCTCCACGTGTCCGGCTTGTCCGGCGCTAAATCTACGGCTTTTTTTATGGCAATTCCGGCGCTGGCAATGTCTTTCATTTCCAAATAAACCGCAAACAAAGCAGTTTGGGAAGTATATGCCAAAGGCATTAATTTAGCGGCAATTAAATACTCGTTGCGCGCTTTTGCCAATTCACCCAAAGCAAACAGCTGGTGACCAATTTCCATGTGCAGTTTATAAAGCTGGCTGTTTGAAGTTTCTTTTGGCATACCCGCGAGCAGTTCCTTGTTTATGGCCAAATTATTTTCAACTTTTTTCCGCTCCTCGGCCGTTAAATGCCTGTCTATCTGGCTAATTATGCCATTTTGTCCGCCCGATGCAGGAACCGTGCTCGTGCTAAAAGACGGCTCCTGATTGTTATTTTGATTATTTTGGCTGCTGTCTGTATCTGGTTTGGGCGATAAATTCCGGTTATTGCTTAAATACATCCAAGCTCCAAAAGCAATTAAAATAAACCCTGAAATTATTACAATATATAAAGTTTTTTTATTCATATCTACTATTTTACATTTTTCAAACAATTTTTTCAAGAGCCAATATTAACAAACCAGCCCCGACAAAATGTCGGGGCTGGAAGCCAAATTTATTAGCTAACTTGGAAAAACTTTGAAAAGAATAATTTACTTAGACAAGGTCCATGTCGTTGTCGGCAGGGTCTTTACCAAATAACCATTATTCCAATCAGTTGTAATGAGCGTGTGGCTCTGGGCTGACTTATCTGTCCAGACAAAGCTGGCCGCGTTGGCAACGCCACCGGTTATAGCTAAGTCCAAATCAGTGTTAGTCGCAGCAGCCGCAGTGCCTGCGGCATAGCCGTTATCAGTCCTGGCTATTGCCACAATTACAGTAATGCCATTAACCGCCGTATTAATAGCGGAAAGAGTAACAATACTACCGTCAGTATCATTAGTAGCGATAAAACCAGTCGCGCTACTGCCTGATACAGTCCAGCCAGTCCCTGCCCACACAGAACCATTATAGGTAAAGGTGGTGGTGGTCGGGGACAAATCGTTCAAGAACTTGCTAAGAACGGTTGTCCTGGTGCCGGTTGCGGTACCGGTTAAGGTAGCGGCGTAAGAGTCAACTGCTGACAAACGAACATCGCTTGCGGTAACAGTTGCGCCGTTATCGGCATCATAGTAGGTGCCTCCGCTGGTAATAGCGTCAAAACCTTGGGCAGAAGCAACATACCCAGAAGGTTGGGTAATATTGGTGGTCACAGTTTCACCGGAAGCTGCAGTACCTCCAATATCAGCCTTAAGTTCATAAGTTCTGGCTCCGCTAATCTGCTCTTCTACAGTCGGAACAAAGGTGATGGATCCGTTAGCACCATCGCCAAGGCCGGAAATAACATCATTACCGGTAATTTCGGTATTGCTGTCAGCATTCCACAATGTGGCATTGGTTACTGTGTCCGTACCTCCAAGATTCTTTGTAACTGTGAAGAGTAATTTACCCCAGCCGATTGTGCCAGTTCCGCCCGAAGAAACGGAGAACTTAGCCAAGGTCTGGTTAGCTCCACCGGCAGTTAAGGCACTGGTCGGCAAAGAAAGCAAGGTAATAGTCGGAATCGCCTTGTAGGCATACATGGCGTTTCCAGCCGGATTAGACGGAGATTCCGTCACCGCGGCTGAAGTGCCGCCGCTGCTTCTGGCAGTAGCGGAAGTCAAAGTGGTCAAAATTGACTGACCAGTTGAACCGCCGCCAACGCCAATTGTGCCCATTGTCAATTCTACATTGACAACTTTGGCAACATTGGAAGGAACGGCCAAAGACAAACCGCTAAAGGTCAAAGTGGTAGCGCCTGGCTTGGAAACGGTTTTTACGCCGGTTCCGGCAATGTCGCTACCATCGGCCGCCTTTAGAGTTACAGTTTGAACGGGCGTGGCGTTGCCCAAAGTTACGGTAATATCCGTAACTGTGTAAGCATCGTTAGCGGATTCAAACTTGAAAGCCGCGGTAGTAACCACACCCGAATCGTCCACTAAAGTAGCGTTCGGAGCAGTGGCATCTACTGAAACGGTAAGCGAGCCTGTATTGGCTGTTATTACCTGCCCAGTAACTACGGCATCAGCTCCCGCGGCGCCGCTGTATACAGTGGTGCCGGAATCGGCTGTTACGCCGGTAGCTTCAAAATCCGCAGTAATGGAATGGGTAGCGGTAATAGTAGAACCAATTGTCGCGTAGATTTCCACAGGCACAGTTTCATTTTTGCCTAATTGGAAATTTACCGACCAAGTATTAGCGCCGGCTGTGGCGCTTACTGTCCCCTTTACAGAGGACTGATTAGCCAATCCCGCGCCGTATTTAAGATAGACATCGGTTAAATCGGCCGCGCTAAAGGTTGCACCAACGGAAGGAGTAAAATCAACGGTTAAAGTGTTGATATTAACGGCTTCAGTGCTATTGCCGGTCAAATTAAACGCGCCAAGCTTATAAGCGGTCTGCGGCACGACAATAGTCTGGGCCGCGTAACCGGATTGCTGGGCTGTGCTAATGGAACCGGTGGCAATTGTTAACGCGTTGCCGGTAACATTGGTCTGGGACGGTACATCCAAAGTACCAAGAGATACTTGCGGGATGGCGTTATTTGCGCTGGCGCCGCCAACCAAGAGAGCCTGGATGGCAGTTACTGTACCGGCGGCAATGTCGTCGGTGGTGTCTCCACCCGCGTCCGTGGTATCCACCACATCACCGCGAATTTCTACGGTTGCCGGAGTTCCCGGAACAACCATAAAATTAGTGGTGAATGATGTTCCCGCGCCTGTGGCATAAGTAGCCGCGGCCGGAACATTAGTGGTGCTTCCTACCTGCGAACCGTTGGCTAATACGCGAACATTGCGCAAAGTAACGTCAGTCGCAGTACCGCCGGTTGTAATAACACCAACATAAAGATTTTCAACCTTTATGGATTCGCCGTAAGCGGTAAAGGTGTATTTAGCCAATGATTGATCAGTCGCGCCTTTGGTTATATTTGCGGACTGGGAATCGCTTGTTTTAACCACGGTCATGGTTCCAGCGCTGATGGAAAACGGTGAAGTGGCAGGGCTTACTGGAAAACCGCCGGTAGCGGCAGAAGTAATAGCCGCGTTATATTGGCTGTCATTCGCGGTTACGTCATATATACCGCGGAGAGACATCTGGACAGTGCGTCCAGAGCCGCCAATAACATCGCCCAACACCTTTACGGTGCGGGATCCGGTTTTCATAACCTTATCAAAAGTAAAGGTTACATAACCGTTGCTGTCCAGACTTTGAGACTGGGCAATTTGAACTCCATCCACCAATAAGCGGAAATTATTTATGTCCGCGGATTGGATGGAACCAATTTGGCGCATAGCCAAACGGGAGAAATTCACATCCCTGGTGCTAACAGTAACCACGCTCTGCCAGAGCAAGATGTCTTTGCCCGGGTCAGTGGTGCCGCTACCAGTGGCAGCCGCGAAACTAAAGCCAGCCAAAGTGGCAGTGGCCATAGTATGCAAATTGCCGGAAATGGCAACTGTTGCCGGGGTACCATTAGCTACAGTGAAGGAGGTAAGCTGCAAGCCAACTGTTTCTCCGGATGTACCAGCCATAGTGGCTTTAACGGAAATGGTTTTTGTACCATTTACGGTAAACAGACCGGAGGCATTAGAGAAGTTGACAACGCTTCCGGATGAAACCGAAGCGCCGTCAGTCAAGCGAGTCGCTCCTTCAAACAAATAAACATTGTTCAAAGTGGTATCAGCGGAAACGCCAATCCTCTTTAAAGCAACACCGGTTACAGTGCCGGTACCGCTGAAGGTAAATTCAGCGATATTAGCCAAGCCTTGGTTTACAACCAAAGTGCTGGAAACAGGGTTGTTGGAAGACAAAGAGGCTGAGACAGAACCGCTAACTACTCCCGGAGTGGAAGGGGTTGTGGTCCAGGACGGAGAAAGCTGGCCAGACATTCTGGCAGCCATTACGCCGGTCTGGGTCATGGCTTTGTCCGCGGCGTTAGCCGGAACAACGTTGGCAAAGGAATAGCCCCAGGAATTAAAGGTGGCTAAATCCGGAATGCCGAGCAAGCCGGAAGCGCCGACTAATTGGACAGTGCCGTTATTGTTGACGAGCACGCCGGTCCTGTGAGCGGCAGTGGTGTTGTCAACATTGGCGGATTTGCTCAAGAAGGAGGAATCTCCGTATTGCGCTCGGCTAAAGCTGAAACCAAGGCCGGAAAAGACCGAGGCGCTTGTGAAAGCGGCTTTTGTGCCGGCGGTAACTAAGGAACATTCGCCTTTTACGTCCGAACCTTTAGTTTCGGTAGCGCAAAAAACAGTTCCGTCTTGCGGCGGAATAAACGCGCCGGTGGGTAGAGCTAGATCTTCTGCTGAAGCAGCCACTACGGAAGCCCAAGAATTGAACCCGTAGGACAAGAACGCGCCAGCGGAAGTGTAGGGTCTGAACTGACCGCCGATAATCATACCGACAGTACCGCTTTTGTTGACGTTAGTGCCTTCCGGATGAGCCGCTGCGAGAGCGGACATCGGAAGAGCAAACGCTGCCAACATAGCAGCCGCAGAACCTACAGCAAAGATTTTCTTTGCGACAGAATTTTGCATTTTTTAATAATACTCCGTTTTAGGAAAATTGATTATTCAATTGAGACAATCAATTCTTTGTCCTAAAACAATTAATTTATTTTACATCTTTTGCCTGTAATTTTAACAGCACTCTAGAGATTGCTAAAAAAACTTCAGGTCAATGAGATGTTATTAGACTTTTTTGGGCGACTAATATCGCCGTCAAGATCGACCTCCCTGCCTAAAAAAGCAGGAACAGGGCAGCTTGCCGCCAAGGCAAAAAGCCCAATAAGTCCCCCATACCATAAATTGGTATGTAGAGGATCTGGGCTGGAAAACCAGTCCAGAATGGCCATTTCTTAAGAAAAAAAGGCTATTCTGGGCTTGTTTGGTTAATTTATGTATGTTTTTCTTTCAAAAGTCTGATTTTATACAATGCTCAAATCTAGACGAGCCAATTGCCCAATTGTTACAAGACATTGGGGAATAATAAAAAGCCAGAACAAACTCACAATTATTGTCTTATTTAAGCCAATAATTTATAATCGCAAGCTAATTCTGACGTTTTATTAATTTTAAATTTTGATAACTTCTTCCAAAAGTAATCATAATTTATAGTATTATAATATAACTAACAAGTTTTGTCCAGTAATAATCTTTTGGAAGAGGTGTCCCCTCTTCTAATTTGGTTTTGTGGTATAATAAATTTCACTGGTCGGGCTGCTGGGAATCGAACCCAGTCTATCTGCTCCCAAAGCAGACGTACTACCGGTATACTACAGCCCGAAGTTCTCTGAAATTCTATCATTTATACGCATTTTCCACAACTGGAAGAGGTGTCCCCTCTTCCAGTTGGTTTTTATGTTATAATATTACCATGCGCTACCGGGATTACAAAACTTTTGCATCTGGAAACTATTACCATGTCTTTAACCGTGGCAATGGCAAAAACGATATTTATTTAAAGCCTGAAGATTATAAAATTTTTATTTACCGGCTACGAGAAAATCTTTTCCCCTTTGCCGAACTTAAAACTGCCGAACCGGCCGATGAGCTTAAATATAAAAGAAAAACATTGCCTGATAATGCCTTTTCTCTTATATGCTATTGCCTTATGCCCAACCATTTTCATTTCCTACTTAGACAAAATGCGGAAGTTAAAATAAGCAAGTTAATCCAAAAACTTTGCACCGGCTACGCGGCCTATTTTAAGAAAAAATACGACCATACCGGTCATTTATTTCAAGGAGCTTTTAAAGCTATACTTATTGAAAATGAAAGCTATTTAATGTGGCTTTCCGCTTATATCCATCAAAATCCCGCGGCTGCCGGTTTGGTAAAAAATTTGGAAGACTATCCATACAGCAGTTATTTAGATTACATCGGCAAAAGGAATGAAAAATTGTGTTTTAAAGATGTCATTTTGGATAAATTTAAAAACCCCGATGATTATAAAAAGTTTGTTGAGGATAGCGGGGAGTTGATAAAACAACGAAAAGAAATTAAATCTTTATTTTTAGACTAAGCGCAAAACAGGGGGCACCTCTTTAAAGAGGTGCTCCCTGTTTTTGTTCCTTATTTAAACAATCAGCGCATTCCAATCGCTCGCGAATTTTTCCAAGCCCTTATCTGTAAGTTCATGTTGAATATCATATTCCTGCCACGGCCGATTAAGATCAATTTTTTGATAGGGAATGGGTTTTAGCTTATTGCTTACAGCTGTTTGCTTATTGCTGGTTTTCCACTCTTTCAAAACTTTCAACGGCGCTGTAATAATATCCGCGCCCAATTCAAAAGTTTTTATAACATGCTCAAGCGAACGGATGCTGGCCGATAAAACTTCCACATGCCCGTCGCCCTGCTCAAACATTTTTAAAATATTTTTTATTAAATCCATTCCATTCTCCCCCCTGTCGTCCAGCCTGCCTACAAAAGGAGAAATAAACACATCACCTTTTTTGGCTCCCTTGGTAGCGGCGTAAACCGCGGCAGCCTGCGCTTGCGAAAAAACCAAAGTCATATTTACCCTAAGGCCTTCTTTTATGCTTATTTCCGCGGCTTTCAGGCCCTGAGTAGTAGTTGGATACTTAATATGGAAATTAGGAATCCAAGCATTAAACTCCCTTGCCTGCTTTAACATTTCCTCTGCAGATGTTGAATTGTCGGCATAAACTTCTATGGATACCGAACCTTCCGGAATTAATGACGATACTTCTTTTACCACGCCGCGATAAAAATCCAACAACTCTTCTTTTAAAAACTTCCTGCCCGCAGTCTGGGGATTTTTCGCAATCAGGGATGGATTAGTAGTCTGGCCGTCCAAAAAACCCAAAACCGACAAAGCCTGTTTTGTCTCTGCGGGATCTCCGGAATCTAAAAATATTTTAGTCTTTTGATTATTAGGATGCATAAACTATTTCCCTTTCACTAGGCTCGATCAGTATCGGGAATAAATCCCTGCTTAATCAGCTCGAAACGTTTTTTTATAATCGCGGCATCCTCGCCCCAAAAAGTTTGAATATTGCCGCAGCCTCGGCACTTAACTTCCAAAACGCTATCAGCGTGATTAAGCTGGCCTTTGCATAACAATTTGCCACAAACTTTACAGCGATACTCTCTTAATTCCATAAAATCAATCAAAAAGATTTTTATCCTTAGAAAGTTTTTTTATAGTCTCATAAGCCTCTTCGGCTGTATCTACCAAATGGTAGATGCTCATATCG
>JAJYWK010000002.1 GCA_021791515.1 bacterium
TAAGTACCTTTTTCTCCAATAAAAAAGCTTCCCACGGCACCGGAGTTTTTAACTGCATGCGTTCTTTTTCCAAAACTTCCAGCTTGTCTTCGTTGGCGATTTTATTTTGTTTTAAAGCTGTATTCAACTGCTGGCGATCCATTTTTATTTCAATCTTACAGTTAATAGCTTATTTATCCAGCACTATTTTGGAGCATGAATAAAAAGACCTTAACTATTCAACTAGTAAATTTTAATATTTGTCTCAAATTTGATAATAACTCAAAATAGTGCTGGATTTATTTTACCATAAAACCAAAAAATCCCCAAATGCGGGGATAAAGCATAAACAACGCTCAAAAAAAATTTAGAATTACGTAATTAAATACGTAATTAGTCACTTCTATTCTTTAAAATTTTATTCCCAAACAATACGTTGGTCTTGACAAGCGGCAAATTTAAAGTTAATTGTAGATTCCGGCTTGCAGGCCGGAATGACATAAAAGAATTACGTAATTAATCACATAATTCTAACGGCCTCGCCAAGTGAAAATATAATAAATGGTTTTTAAAATTATTTCTAAATCAAACAGAAAACTGCGGTGTTTTATGTAATACAAATCGTACTGAAGTTTTAATTTGGTTTCCTCGGTTGAAGCCGCGTAAATATTATTTATCTGCGCCCAGCCGGTAAGGCCGGGCTTTACAAGATGACGTTCATCGTAGAAAGGAATTTGCGCCTTTAACTCTTCCACAATGTGCGGCTGTTCCGGCCTGGGGCCAACCAAACTCATATGGCCGAGCAACAAATTAAAAAACTGCGGCCATTCGTCTATTCGGGACTTGCGTAAAAATTTGCCAACTTTGGTAATGCGGGGGTCGTTAACCGAAGTCCAGGTATTGCCCGGACCAAAACCATCCATTGTGCGGTATTTGTAAACTTTAAACTTCTCGCCTTTTTTGCCCACCCGTTCCTGCACAAAAAATATCGGCCCTTGACTGGTTAATTTAATTAGCAAGGCGCAAAACGGCAGACTAAAAATGAAAAAAATTAATCCGACCACGCCCAAGACGATATCCATCAGCCTTTTAACCAAACCATAAAACCGCTTTTCCTGGTAATCTATATTTTCCAAAAACCACATTTCATTAATGTCGGAAAGGTAAACTTTTCTAAGCAATTGCTCATAAAAATCCCGGTGATTATAGAACCTAACCCCCAAAGTGCGCAATTGGTAAAGCCTTTCGGCTATAGCCGGTCTGGCGTTTAAATCATCGGGTAAAACCACGCTGGCATTTTTTGAAATATTGGCCTGAAGCAAAGACTCTTCGCTTAAATTTCCGAGCACCCGATACCCCAAATACGAATGGTCGCGGATTGCCGCCTCTAAATCATTCAATTCATTACCGAAAGCAAACAAATAAACGCCTTCGGTAATTTTGCTGCCAATAAAATATTTTACCAGCAGATGCCACACTAGCAAAAATACGAACGCCAGCCCAACTTCGATTAACAAAAACCTTCTTGGAGTGAGGATTAAATTTGGCTGAAAATAAAAATAAATAACCGCAACTAAAAAGTTCACCGCCATGGCCGTAGCCATGTTAAAAATCAGGGCAATATAACGGCGCAAAGCCAGAATCTCAAACAAGCCAAAAATAAAAAAGACCACCAGCCACATGGCAAAAATCCAGGTAAACGCGGCATAGTGGCCGGCGGTATTAACGGACTGATTTTGATATCGTAAAGCAATGGCCAACCACAAACTGCCGTATAGCAGCGCGACGTAAGGCACAAAAATTAACCAAAAGCGGAACAATGATCGGTTCATAAAAATTTTTAACTCATCTTAATAACTATCATTAAATCCTATTAGATTCTGGGTAGGCTTCCGCTTTTTCCAATACCGGATATTTTTTATCTTTGTCCGACAAAACCGGTGTTTGAACCGGCCAAACAATGTTAAGTTTTGGATCGTTCCAAACTATACCCCGCTCCGATGACGGATGATATTCAGCTGTGGTTTTATAAAGCACTCCGGCGCTTTCGGACAATACAACAAAGCCGTGCGCGAATCCGGGAGGGATATACAGCGCTAACCCGTTATCTTCGGATAATTCTACGCCGAGCCACTTGCCAAAGGTCGGCGAGCTCTTGCGAATATCTACGGCTACGTCCCAAATTCTGCCTGTGATGGCCCGAACTAACTTACCCTGCGCATGAGGCGGTAACTGATAATGCAAACCGCGCAGAACCCCTTTTTGCGAAAAAGAAAAGTTGTCCTGAACAAAATCTGCTTTTATGCCAGATGCAATAAATTGGGATTGCTTATAGCTTTCCATAAAATATCCGCGCTCGTCGCTGATTTTAGGGGTTTCTATAAGCAAAACTTCGGGCAAAGAAGTGGGGGTAAATTTAAACTCCATAACTCTTACATTATAATAGAATCCTAAACTTTAGGATAGCTTGGGCAAACAGATAAAAAGGATAGCTGTTTTTGTGGTTTTGAATCAACTTTAACTGCTTGCGATAAAATATCCGAAGCTTCTCCGGAAGATAGCTTGGCTGGCGGTAGTTTGCAAAGACTTCCTGAAAATTATACATTTTGCCAAAGCTTCCCAAACGAAGCCATAAATCATAATCTTCCGCCAAATCAATAGTGTCCTTAATAAATCCGCCTGCTTTAATAGCCGCCTCTTTCCGAAACATAACAGCAGAGGTAAAAAAGTTATTTCTAAATAGCATCGTCCGCCTGATTTGTGCATCTGATTCGGGCCTCATTCTTAACTCATGATTCTCCCGCCTGCAGTCGCCTGAAGCTCCAGCTGATGGCGGGCAGGTAATTCCTGATTCTATTTTAATCCCTCCTCCAGCCAAAACATAATCCCGATTTTCATCAAGAAACTTCACCTGCTTGGCCAATTTATCTTTATCAATCCACTCATCATCATCGTCCAAAACCGCGATATGTTCACCTTGCGATGCCAGAAGCGCCTCTTGCCTGCTTTGAGTAATTCCCAAAGATGACGCGTGATTGATGATTCTTAGATTCACGATTGTAGCGGCGGCCTCATTCAAAACAAATTCGGTGTCATCAGTAGAACCATCATTAACCACAACCATCTCATAATCTGGATAGGTTTGATTGGCTACGCTAAGCAAAGCTTTTTTTAAAAGCCCGGCGCGATTTTTGGTTAAAATATTAATGGAAACTTTAGACATATTCCTTAATTTCTGCCAAATAATTGGTAGTAATAAAAACTTCGTCCATCTCGCTGTAATAAGTAATTGGATGCAATCCATTTTTTAAAATTCTGTAAATTCTATAATCTTTATTCAACAATTTATAAAAATCTTTAAAAAATACGCGGGTATCTATATCGGTGCCGCCAAATTCAAACTGAATGAATTTTATGGCCCGGGCGGCCAGCATATTCTTTGCGCCTTGTAAAACTTTTAACTCAAACCCTTCTACATCCAGCTTTAAAAAATCAATCCGACTTATGCCTTGCTCCCGGCAAAAAGCATCCAACGTTTTGGTCTGCACCTCTTGCCGGATATTTAATTCCATATTGGCGTGGGCTAGATCGCGCCGCGCTAGAGAAGCCAGACCGGAGCCATCAAAATCGGAAAACAATTCCGCCCGCCCCTCAATGTCGCTCAAAGCCACTCGATTTAACACAATATTGAAATTTTTTAAAAAAACTTTCTCTAAAACTTCAAAGGCCGCGTGAGAAGGTTCAAAAACGTAAATTTTAAAATCCGCTGTCTGCCTTTTTAAAAACAGCCCTAGCCATAACTTAGTGTAATCCCCTTTATTGCCGCCGACATCAAAGACAATTGGGTTCTTGTCCATAAATTTTTTTAAAGCGTATCGGGCGGCAAACCCTTCACCGCTGTCATAAATATTGCTGCCGCCCCCAAAATTCATGCCTTTTACGGATAAAAAGAACAGTCTTTTGTACAGCCATTGCAGCCAGGTCTTTCCCAGCAAGGGCTTAAAAATAAATTTGAAAAAATTTTTTAGCATAAAATTTCCCTAATTTTGCATAAAAACAACGGGCGGCGGAGTTTTTTTATTAATTAAATTTTTCACCCAGCGCCATAATTTAACCGGCCAATCTTTATCCATACAGGGGCGTTCTATTAACAAATAAAAAACGGCAGAGACTAACAAAATTATAGGGATCAAAATAAGCGAATGCCAGAGATAGGCCGCCGGGTAAGAACGACTGACATTAAAAAATATGGTTTTATTGCCGACCAATGAAATCAGATTATAATGGAGCAAGTAAATGGTATAGCACATGCCGCCAATAATTACCAGCGGCCTGATAGAAAAAACTTTTATCCAAGCTTCGCAGGTCAGCGCCAGAAAATACAACATAAACACGAAGGCTACAAACAGACATTCTACGTATGGGCTGGTGCGGACATCCGCAAGCCAAATAAACCCCAGGCTAATTAGACCTAAAAATATGGCTAGCCAAAAATTAATCTTAACTCTGATTTGCGAAAGATAAAGGTCGGCCAACAATAATCCTAAAAGAAAATACTGGATGTAATTATACAATGAGTAGAAACCGGGTTTAATTTGGTGCTGAAGAAATACAAACCCCAAAATGGCTGTACTTAATATAGTTCTACGGACAACCGGAGAAAACTTAAACACGCGAACTAATAGCGGGACAATCAGGTAGAATTGCACTTCTATTTCCAAAGACCAGGCCACTGGATTTAAAGACAAATTTTGCGAAAAAATCAGATTATGTAAATATACCAAAGAAGCCGCAAGGCTGGGAAACAAATTGGCAAACGTCCTGGAGGATTCGCTAATAAACC
Organism: bacterium; assembly: GCA_021791515.1. Lineage (GTDB taxonomy): Bacteria > Patescibacteriota > Doudnabacteria > UBA920 > UBA920 > PALSA-1336. The sequence goes on from JAJYWK010000002.1 coordinate 4,823, forward strand.
CATGACTGGGGAGCAGCAGCACGCCTAAAAATGAAGCAATCATCACCAAAAAATAAGGCGGCTCCAAGCGAGTCAACCTCCGTAAATAATACTTTTTTAATTCCACCGGCTTCTCCTGACCAAAACTTTCTTTAATAAATGGCAAAGCTAAAATGAATCCGCTAATCACAAAAAATAACAGGACGCCTTTGCGATCCGTATTCAAAAAATTATAAAGCCAATAATCTTTGGCTGACTGGGAAAATGTAAAAGGAATTTTGTTAGTAACAAAAATATTGATATGAAACAACACCACCATAAAAATTGCCAAAAATCTCAAACCGTCTATTTGCGGAATGAAAGCAGTAGTGTTAGTTTTACGCCTGAAATGATCGTAAATATTATTCCACATAAACTTCATCTGTCTGGTTTGGTAAATTCAAAACAGCCGCAGGCATAATTAGCCCTTTCGTAATCCTGCGGGTTAGCCGAAACGGCAAAATGGCCGTCATCGCCAATTGCAGCAAAACCCAACAGCTTAAGGCCGGAAAAATATTCGCTGATAATGGCGGTCGGACTATGCACGCGATGAGCATTAAAATACGTTGCGGTTTTGCCAATCGGCAAAGCAAAATACAATTTACCGCCGGGCGCAAGCACTCGCTTGAGCTCCAAACAAGCTTTTTCGGTTCCGTGAGCATCCAGAGGGTCTCCATAACGGCCAAGTCCTATGTGTTCCGCTACATGCAAGCATGATAAAGAATTCACCGAATTATCCCTGAATGGCAAATTTAAAATACTGCCTTCAACACATTCAAAATTATCAAAATCCAATTTAACCGGCCTTATATCTACAAATTTTAATTTTACAGCGCAGGAAGCCATGGACAAAAATCTGATGGAAGATCCGACGTCAACATGTTCTTTAGGCCGAACCGCCAACAAATGTTTAAAAGCCCACCTGTCCATATAAACATAGTGCTTGTCAAAGGTATGGGAAGCCGGGTCTTTGTCAAAGAATTGGGGGAAATATTTAAATTTTCCCGCCACTCCTGCTTGTTGCCAAAGCTTGCGATATTTAAGCAGGTCGCCGGCATACCAAAACAAACCACCTATTAAGGCTTTTAATCTTTGCCAAATCTTTTTAAATATTTTTTGAATCATTCACAATTTGTAAATATTTTTCCGCGCAAATCTTATTGGTAAAATTTTCTTTAATATATTTTCTTGGAGCGAAAGATGTGTTTAAAAATAACGGCAATTTTGCTTTAAAATCTTCGTAATCCCTAAAAGCCATACCTAATTCATTTGATAAAAATGGAGATGATATTTTGCCTTTCACCGATTGCCCATCCTTTCCAAACACAGCATTTTCCCAAACAAAAGCTGGCACATTTCTAGCCCAGGCTTCAAACATGGCCAAACCCTGGCTTTCAGATCGAGATAGATAAATTTCAAACCTTGCTTGATTCAAAAACTCAAAATAATCTCTCTGCTTAAATTTTCCATAAGTTAATACCTTGTAAGCAAGCCCTCTTGAATTCAAAATTTTGCAAATGTCTAAAAATAGCTGGCTACCGCCGATTTTGTTATAAACCACAAAATCTAAATTCTTTACATAGCCCTTCTCTGGCACATTACTTACACCAGCCGGCCAAATTTCAATTTTCCCGGCCAATACAGGAGCGACTTTAATGTAATATTCCTTAACCCACGGACTTGGAACAATAATTTTATCTATTAGCGGATCTGTTAAAATTCCGTCAAAATCTTTTGGGGAAACAACCAAATTGGGGCCGGCAATTATTTTTTTTACCCGGCCTTCCAGTTTTTGCTTAATCGCCCACTCTAAAGTTTTAACCCCGCTTATTACGCAAGCTGTATTTATAGTTTTTGTGAATTTCTTGTTGATGATAAAATCTTTGCCTAATTCTTCCAAACCAACTGTTAAAGAATCTAGTACCGCCTGCGGTCCCCTATTTTCCCTTCTAAGCAGTTTATTAAAAAAATATTTTATCCTGCCAAAAAAAAATAATTTTTCAGTATAAATATACAGCATAATCCCTCATTTACAGCTTGCCTAAAATTTTCTTTAAAAAATCCCTGGATTTTTGGCTCTTTAAAACATATTTTCTCATAAATGCCCTAAGAGTATTGGTAAAAATGTCCCAAAATAAAGCAATTTTGAATTTAACTTTAGAATACGGGATGTTATATTCCTTTAAAATCCAAAGCAGTCCCGTTTGGGTAAGCTTGGCGCGCTTATCTATGGAACCCAGACCTTCAAACACATCCCAGCGGATGTTGTCCGCTCTTACTTTTACGCAAGGCTTGGCCAAAATACAAAATTTTTCCTGCTTCATTGCCAATAATAAAATAAACATATGCGCGGCGCTTGTGCCAATGTACTGCTCTTTGTTTCGGCAAGACATCCATTTGTCTCTGGAAAAAATCTGCATTGAAAGGCCGCAAAAAAGTCCGACCAAATTTTTATCGTGTTTTGCTGACTTTATATAGTCGCTTAACTGGCCATAACACTGATCCTCGCTTAAATCTAAATTTGGACGATTCAACGCTTTTTGGGTCAGGCTTTTGTTATACCCCCAGCAGTTTACAATGAAATATTCAGCCGCCGGCCGTTGCAACAAATTCAGAACGTATAACAGTGAATCTGAAAACATGGCATCATCATCGCCCAAAAACCAAACATATTGGCCGCGCGACATTTCCACCGCCTGTAAGATGTTTTTATCCAATCCCAAATTGGCGGAATTTTTTTTGTATGCAATATTTGGGTATTTTGCCTTAAATTCAGCCGCCACCTCAGCCGTGGCGTCTTCACTATGATTATCCGAAATTACCACTTCAACTTTGCTGGAAATTTCGGCATCAGTAAACTGAGAGGCAATGCTTTCCAGGCACTGCCTCAAACAAGCCGCTCGATTGAAAGTTGGAATGCAAATGCTTAAAGTTGGATTGGGCATTAAAATTGCGCTAAAAATTCTTTGATGCACTTTTGCAAATATTGTATTTGTTGCCCGCTTAAACCGTGGTGACTGCCTACCACAAACGCGTTGCGCATAATAAGTTCGGTATTGGGAAAGCTTTTTTGCGCCAGACGATGCGGTATTTTTTTAAAGCCCGGCTGTTTTAGCACATTGCCGGTAAAAACCGGGCGCGTTTGGACGTTATGATTTTCCAAAAAAGTTATAATATCCAGCCGCGTAAAAGGCGCGCTGTCTTTAATAATCAAAGGAAAGGCCAGCCAAGCGGTTTCGGTATGAGGAGTTTGCTTTGGCAAATAAAAGTACTTGGTGTATTTTTGCGCGAACTTATGCATTAAAGCAAAATTTTTGCGGCGGACAGATAAAAATTTTGGGAACTTTTTTAATTGAACCAAACCAAAAGCCGAGGAAATTTCCAGCGGCAGAAAATTGTAGCCGATTTCGCTAAAAATAAACTTGTTGTCGTATGGAATGCCGTTGAGTTTGCTGCGGAAACGGTTGGTCAAAAGTTCGGAATTGGCTTTTTCTCCAAATAAAGACGACTGTCTGCCCCAACCCCGCAGCACAACCAACCGGTCCACCCACTCGGGGTTGTTTACCATAATCATCCCTCCCCCGCCGGCGCCGTTAATAACGTGGGAGCCGTAAAAGCTGGTGGTAGTAATATCGGAATAGACCCCTGTTGGCCTACCGTTTAAAGTTCCGCCCAAAGTATCGCAGGAATCTTCAATCAGCCATAGTTTGTGTTTTTTTGCCAAAGCCTGCAATTTTTTCAAGTTGGGAATATTGCCCATGAGCGAAGGAATCATTAGCGCCCTGGTTTTTTTAGTAATGGCTTTTTCCACCTGGTTTAGATCGGCAAGATAAGTGTGGGGTTCTACATCTACAAAAACCGGCACCAGGCCTTTTTGCACAATGGGAGCAACCGTAGTGGCAAAAGTCAAAACCGGAGTAATAACTTCGCTTCCCTTAGGCAAATCTAGAATTTCAAAAGCCAACAGGTTGGCGCTTGAGCCGGAGTTGACCATAACCCCGTATTTTTTGCCGAACATTTTGGCAACTTTGGCTTCAAACTCCTTGGTCTTGTCCCCCAAGGCGGTATTACCCTTAAGCACGCTGACTACGGCATCTATTTCTTCCTGGCCGTGCACTGAATAACCATAAGGAACTCTTGTTTTTTGTTGTTTTTTTGTTGCCATATATTAAATATTGATTTTGTCATTCCGGCCTTTGAGCCGGAATCTATTGTATTAAATAATAAATTTAACTACTTGATTATACGAAAAAACGGCGATTTGGTCAAAAAAAAAGGAAAAACAAGAAATTGATGGAAATTAAAAAATTAAAAAACCAAACAAAGAAGCGCTGGATGGCTTATGGCGTATGCCCCGTCGACGACGGCACACCCACAAACTCCCAGCGCTTCCTGCTTACCCCCCTCGTCCCTTCTTCTATTTTTTGATTCTCACCTCCTTGCGGGTTACATACCCGAGTTCCTCCATCAGGTGGAGGTTCTGTTGGCTGGCTTGCAACTCGTTGAAAAAAGCCCAGCCGAGATGAACGGTTTGGACCGAGGCAAGATTGCCGGCCCAAATGTTCCGCTGGATGTCTGTCTGTGTCATCGCGAGCACATTCAGACCGCCGTCGGTGCGCACGAACCCCTCAAACTTGAGGCCCGAGAGGTACACGACCCCCACCTTGCCCCGCAGGGCCACGTCAGCGCCAGCCGGGTACAACCAATGGTCGCGCATGAACAACACGGCAGACTGCTCTTCGATGCCGGTTTCTTCCTGCAGCTCTCGCAGGAAACCGGCACTGAACTGCTCATCACGACCCACTGCTCCGCCGGGAAACTCCAGCGAGCTGTAAGGGCCAAATTGGGCAAGATTGATCGGCTCTTGCCCGAGCCGCTGAATCACCGCTGGCGGCCCGAAGACGCCCTGCGCTGGACGCTGCTCCACCACCATGATGATTCTTCCGTCGGGCAACACCGGGACAATGTTGTTGCCCTCGGCAATCCACGAGCCGTCCGGCCTCATGAGTTCGACGTAGGCACCGTAGTTAAAGGTGCCGTTGGCGAACTCTGCGGTCTGACGACCCAGAGAATAACACATTACCGCCACCCGATGGCGGTAAGAAGAACCCGGGAAGCGAATCACTTTTCCCTCTTCCCAAATCTCCTCTTTTAATAAGGTTTTCCAGTCCAATTTCGTTCCACCTCCATGGAACCCCAAAGTATAACATAAATCCAACAAAAAAGCAAGAGTTTTTCACTCTTGCCAATAAATTGGAAGATCCGCCATATTTATGCTAAATTAAATTCATGGCTAAATCCACATACAGCATTGGCATTGTGACTTACCACGCGCGGTTTGAATCTTACTTCATGCCACTAGTTCAAAATTTGTCGCGCATTTTTCCCGACAAGGAAATTCTGTGCGTAATAAACGGACACAGCGATAAAACCCTGCAAATTAAATATTTAGACAAAGCTACCCGGTTTATGCGCAAGTTTCCGAACGTAAGATACCTTACCTACGACATTGGGCAGTCTTTATCTAAGTGCTGGAACCAGCTAATTATTCTTTCCCATTCGGAAAAAACCGTCATTTTGGGCGATGATGTTTACATAAGCGATCTGTTCCGGGAACAGCTGGAAAAAGGCATTGATGGTTACGAATTTTTTACCATCAACCGGTCTTTTGCCCATTTTGTAATTTCAAAAAACACTATTAGAAAAGTCGGATGGTTTGATGAACGTTTGCCCAGAATAGGCTGGGAAGACACCGACTACCAATTCCGCATGATAATGGCCGGTGTTTCAATGGAAAATTTAAAAGTATTGGGTTCCCTAAATTTAACAACTGACACGGAAGGTTCGGACTGGGTAAATGACCCGAGCAGGCCAAAAACCAAATACACTCTCGCCAACGAGGCTTTCTTTAAAACCAAATGGATAACCAAATACTATAATCCGGAAGTTAAAGAATTTAAATTCAAAGGAACCGATGACTACCACACGTTCTCTCCGGCAACCGAAGAAAAGACCCCGATATTTTACGATTTCAGCGTCTTAGATACAGATTTTGAAAATAAACAATTTTCCGGACAAAAAATGGGCTTGAAATACTACTTTATAAAAGCCGCTTTCGCGGCATCGGACAAAATTATCACATTTTTAAGAAAAACCAAACGCTTTTTAAAAAAAATTCGTGAGGCTAAAACACCAATTAACTAATCTTAAAAATTAAACTCATTCTATGGCTAATAGATCAGCAAAATATTTGTTTGGCAGAACACTTGTCCGGATGTCCAACATAAAAGGTTTCTCTTACTCTTCGCTTAAAGAAGATAATATATTGGACTGGCTAACTGGATATAAAGAAAAAGGCACTTACATAGATATCGGGGCTTACGACCCTGACCGGATCAATAATACTAAGATTTTTTACCAGCGTGGCTGGCGAGGGATTAATGTTGAACCCAACCCGGAAGGGTATAAAAAATTTTTGGAACGCAGACCGGAAGATGTAAACCTAAACTGTGCGGTTGGAGTCGGGGAAGCAGATTTTTATTACCATGGCGAAGGCAGCGGGAACACATTCATGAAGAACGTAGCTGATAAAAGAGGGATTGAACAGAAGAGAACAGTACAGCTCAAACCTTTGGCGGAAATTTTTAAGGAAAATAACCTGACCATGGTTGACTTCATTACCATGGACGTGGAAGGTTTTGAACACGAAGTTATTAAAAGCAACGACTGGAGCAAGTACAAAGCGAGAGTATTGTGCCTAGAGGGATCTGGTTACCCTGAGTTGAAAAAGTTTGGATATAAATTTGCTTTTTGGGATGGGGATAATTCTTATTACAAATTGCGACAATAGTTAATTGTTAAAACACCATCTTCTGGAAGATGGTGTTTTAAAAAAGAAAAAATGGCTTAAGATTGACAAAAAAATCATTTTCCCCTATAATTTGTTGGGCAAATAAAAACCCGTAAGGTCCTGCCTATACGGATTTTTATAATTTTCAAACTCTTTAGTGTAATCTGAAGCTTTGGAATATTATATTTGAAAGTTCATCATTTGCTACAACCTTGATCTCATAGCGCATGGCTTTTTGAGAATTCTGTAAATAGTATTCAATATAAGGAATATTTGCACTAGCTGGAAACACTATTTTGTAACCGGTCATGCCAGACATCTGTATAGAAGTCATGCTCTCGGGTTGTACTGCAAATCCGGATTTTATGCTGGCTTCTGAAGGTAAGGTCTGACTCTGACGCGCACTTACAGTGACGCTTGTGACTAATCCTTCCTTATTGATGACCACAGTGTCGGAGTCAGAGGTGGCAGGTGTTTTGGGAAGATCGTATCCGGCGTCCGTAGTTTGAAAGGTCTGAGCCTGGTATCCTGACGGATAATTTATCTCGTAGCCGTACTTGTTGTTTGTATAAGTTTCTTGAAGTTGATTTTGAGTAGGTTCTGAAACAGTATTGTTATTTTGAGACGGAATACTGGTAGACGGTTTTTGGGAACAACTTGCGGCAAGTAATGAGATAATCGGGATTAGTAAAAAAACAGATTTATTAGACATAAATTTCTTTATCAATATGCCCTAATTTTACCACATAACCGTTCGGTATGCAAGCTGCATATTTACTCCTATATACTTGCTCATGAAGCTGTGGGCAGGTCGTGGGCGTAAAATCCCATCAGCACATTCACAACCTGAAAGAGGAACAAAGAGTGATAAAGCTGCTAACGCTAGCTGTCGTCGTTCTTTCTATGGGCGTAACCGAAGCGCAATCCTTTGACCAAGTGTTTGGTCAGACTCAAGTTGCCGCTACGGGCTACTACAATCCTGCTGGACCCGATGCAACCAGAAATGGTTGCAGCGACTGGCTTACACGAAGCCCTGCAAACGGAGGCTGTTACATCGACACCCTCTACCATCTGGGTCAAGACATGCTCGTCGCGACTCCCACTTACACCGACGGAACCCCGGCCGGCATCGGTCATCCGGTATACGCAATTGCTGACGGTGAAATCACCTACGTCAGCAGGGGCATCAGCGGAGACAGTCAGTCTGCCACTCCCGGCTACTTTAACCAAGCGGGTTATGTGTCCACGGGAAAGGCCAACTGGGGCACTACCAACTGTGATACCATCAAGGTGGTAGTTCCGCAGTATGTTGACGCCACCTGCGGGACCGGCGTACGGAAATATAACGTTGCCGTTCTCGTTAAACACAAAATAGCTGGAACCAACAGCTATTTCTGGGGAATCTACGGGCACATCCTGGATTTCAACGCAATCACAAAGACCACCTTCCAAGTCGGCGACAAGCTTCCTGCAGGTCAACCATTCGCATTTGTTGGCGACTGGATCGGGACCCATGGGAGGCATCTACATTTTGGAGTTTTTGTACCCAACACGAACTCCGATTTTCCATCCATTCCAGTGAGCGGCCAGAAGCTCGGCCTTGGGAACGATACCGACTATACGCCGGCTACCAGTGTCAACTGGCCGCAGACATACGGTCTTACCGATCCCATTCAGTGGCTCACAAATTCCGCCAATTCTCCCAGTAACTACATTACCGCAGCGGGAACGTCAGGTACCAATCCGAAGGTGGGTCAGACATCCGTTCCAGGCTCTCTCTCCATCCCTCAAGGGGGCGTGGGAGAGCTTCTCTTCAGTCTCCAAAGCATTTTGGGGTTCAGCGGCACTGCACAGGGGAACGCCATAACGACACCTTCCAGTATTTTGTCGGTGTCTGACGGGAACAAAGTTTTATCTGCAAACGTCACGATACCGGCAAAAAGCCTGGTGTATGTCCCATCCTACACTCCGCTGGGTACATATCCCATTAAGGTTCAGACTACCTTCGCGGACAACAATGGGAACCCGGGCGTCACTCCAACTGCGAGTGTAACGGTGCAAGCAGTTTCACCACCGGCTCCACCTTCCGGTTCAGGGCCAACCGAGTTATACAGCTCTTCGCTTTTCTCGGATTCCAGCCTTGTGTCCTACTACCGTATGGAAGGCAACTCCAACGACAGCAAGGGCAGTAACAATGGGACGGATACGGCCATGACCTATGGCACGACCAACGGTAAGTTCGGTCAGGGAGCGGGCTTTAACGGTTCCGGCTACATCACCGTCGGCAGTCCTTCCAGCCTGAATATCGGGCAAATCAGCCTGTCTTTTTGGCTGCAAGTTGGGTCATTAGCCGCTGATTATGTGCCAATCTCCAAATGGTGGTCTGACCAAGCTTCCTGGGTTATGTATATCGACGGCTCAGGATCCTCAGGCTTCCACGACAAGATAAGGTTCCATATTGTAACCAATGAGGCGACTCCTTCTTGGAATTACAAGGCAACCTCCAATGACGCATTAATTACCGGCACGTGGTATCACGTCGTCGGCACCTACGACGGCAGTACGGTTAAGCTGTACCTCAACGGCCAGCTCCAAACCGAAACTACCTCGGTAAGTGGTACCCTGCGCACCAGCTCCGCAAATCTCCAGATTGGCGCCTGGGGAAACGTCAATACATTACCCAACGGCAGCAAGGTAGATGATGTGGCAATCTTCTCCCGCGCTCTGACGGCTACGGAGGTTTCGGCTCTGTATAACGGAACGGGGGGATCTTCCACCCCGACCATCAGCGCAGTTGGAACTTCCGGCGGCATGACGGCCGGAGGAAAGTTTACCGTCTATGCGGCAGCCAGTTCAGTTGATCCGGCTAACATCCAAGCGCTCATTTACGGTTCAGGCTGTACGAGTGGGTGTCTTGGAACGAAAGTTGATTCAACTACGTCCTCCTACACCGGCACGTTTACCGCCCCTTCGCAGACAGGGACCTACCAGTTCCAGCTAAGAAATGGTTCGGGCGGTTCACTGTCCAACAGCTACAACCTGACCATTAATTCGCCATTGACGGCATCATGCAGCCCCAGTGTTAATCCGGTGGCTGTAAACACGCCTGTAATTTTTACAGCATCAACCCCAACCGGCGGAGTACCTCCGTATTCCATCAGTTGGGATGCTGCGGCTGTAGGTACAGGCAGCCAGGTTACTGCGAGTTTTCCCAACGGTGGTTACTGGGCTGGTGTTGACCTGTTTGTGACGGACTCTGTCGGCAACCAGTATCACACCACCTGCGGTACCAACGTGCAACTTGGCAATCCCAGCATTACAGTAATAGTTCCGCTGGGAACCCCGACTGCCGGACAAAACTTCACTGTGGGACTTAGCGGTAACAATTTCGGTACCAATCTGGATGTCTGGTTTTGCCAGCATCCGGGTGACACCGTTTGCTACCAGCAACCCGCAGGGATCACAGTAGTAAATAACGGGATCTTTGGAACCGAGGCTGGCGTGGCGAACGTTAATCTCTCGGCTGGCAGCTGGGTTGCAAAAGTACGCAATGGCAGTTCGGGCACGTGGTCGAATTTCTCCAGCGCGTTCACTGTCGCAGCCCCCTCAGGGCCAACCGAGTTATACAGCTCTTCGCTTTTCTCGGATTCCAGCCTTGTGTCCTACTACCGTATGGAAGGCAACTCCAACGACAGCAAGGGCAGTAACAATGGGACGGATACGGCCATGACCTATGGCACGACCAACGGTAAGTTCGGTCAGGGAGCGGGCTTTAACGGTTCCGGCTACATCACCGTCGGCAGTCCTTCCAGCCTGAATATCGGGCAAATCAGCCTGTCTTTTTGGCTGCAAGTTGGGTCATTAGCCGCTGATTATGTGCCAATCTCCAAATGGTGGTCTGACCAAGCTTCCTGGGTTATGTATATCGACGGCTCAGGATCCTCAGGCTTCCACGACAAGATAAGGTTCCATATTGTAACCAATGAGGCGACTCCTTCTTGGAATTACAAGGCAACCTCCAATGACGCATTAATTACCGGCACGTGGTATCACGTCGTCGGCACCTACGACGGCAGTACGGTTAAGCTGTACCTCAACGGCCAGCTCCAAACCGAAACTACCTCGGTAAGTGGTACCCTGCGCACCAGCTCCGCAAATCTCCAGATTGGCGCCTGGGGAAACGTCAATACATTACCCAACGGCAGCAAGGTAGATGATGTGGCAATCTTCTCCCGCGCTCTGACGGCTACGGAGGTTGCCAATCTGTACAGTGGCGGAGGAGGGTCTCCTTCCACCGGCACAGTGAACGTCACTGTCAGCGGTTACAGCGGCAATATCAGCTGTACCATGAACAGCACAAACGTTACGGCACCTGCAACTCTGACCAATCAGGCTACAGGCAGTTACACTCTGTCCTGTACGCCACCGAGCGGTTACTCTATTTCCTCCATTACGCCTTCGTCTACCCAGACGCTGTCGTCAGGAGGGAGTATTACTTTCGCCGTGACGCTCACCGGATCGTCGCCGAACTTCACTTTCACGACGCTTAATGGAAGCAAGTCCGTACAGGCTGGAAATCAAGTCGGGTTTGATTTTAACCTCACGCCCGTCAATAATTTCACCAACCAGGTCACGGTTTTTGTTTCCGGCCTGCCGGCCAATACCAGCATCGTCAGCCCTGCGTCTCTGGTGTTTTCCATCGGTCCCACGAACGGCGCCAGCTTTACGCTTCTCCTTCAGACCACTGGAGGCACCCCAACGGGCACATTCACACTGACACTTCAGGCTCAGGGTGGAGGTATCAACCAGTACCTCTATCCAACCCTGACGGTAACCGCTCCTCCTCCAGGACCGCTCTCAGTAACTTGCTACACGTCTCCAAACCCCGTCAACTTGGGGAACGGCACGACGCTGTTTGCAAGCGCGACGGGCGGCGGCGGAGGCTATCTCTACAGTCTCAACAGCGGCGCCTACCAGTCTTCCAGCAGCCAGATATATCTTCCTTCGGATGCCGGAAACTACACCTACGCCGTCACTGTGAAAGACAGTAATAACACCACTGCCTCAAACAGTTGCGGCTTGACGGTCAACGGCGTAGCACCCAGTCTGAGCGGCTACACCTGGGACACTCAGCCGGTGCACGGCGTGAACTTCTCAGGCTACGTCTACGGCAATGCGTTTACGCCTTCTTCCACCGTATGGCTCTACGGCCCCGGATGCACGACTGGCTGTCAGCATCCTGGGGCCGGAGTTTCCGTACAGTCACTGACGACTATCCGCCTTACCAATGTGAACCTGGGGACGGGAAGTTATCAGGTACAGGTAAGAACCGCGTACGGGTCGGCGACCTCGACCAGCTTCACTGTCAACTAATCCGGTCGGCCACGGCCGCTATCGGAGTTACTCACTCAATGCAGTAAAAACGAGAGCCTCCAAGGGAAACTTTGGGGGCTCTTTTCTACTATTTTTCTATCCAGTATTTTTTACAGTTAATTTTATCGCTTCACGAAGCGGAATTTTTGGCTTCCAGCCCGGCACATTATGCCCTTTTTCCCAAGGGACCATGACTTCCCTTTCCCGATACGGCCTTTTACCCCAATTGATGTGTAGCTTTTTCCCACTAACGCTCTCAAAAACCTGCGAGAGTTTTTTTAATGACATCCTCTCCCCGGAACTTAAAGTAAAAGACATGCCTCTTAATTTTTGGGCGTTTTTTTTAGAGATTAATTTAACCATTCTTAAAAATCCGTCGGCGACATTCTCCACATAATTTAGATCCATAATTTGTTCCCCCGGCGACATATCTAAAACCTCGCCGGTTTTTGCCATTGTTGACCAAAGGGAAAAAATTTTCGGCCTGGTGTCGTTCGGCCCGAAAGTATCAAACAACTTAATTGTCACAAAATTTATTTTAGAAGTTTCCAAATAATATCGCGCAATATCTTCAAAGGCCTGCTTGGTAGCGGCATAAAGATTCACCGGAGAATATTGGCGATTTTTAAAATGCTGAACAAAACTGCCGGTATTTATAAACCAGGGAACTTTACTCTTAACACAGGCTTCCAACAGCAAAGTAGAAAATAATATATTGGAATTTACCAAGTTGGAAACATCCTCGCTCTTGTGCGCGGCTAAATATAATGAGGCCAAATGAATAACGCCGTCAAATTTTTCTTTTTGCAAAAAAATAATTAGTTCGTTTAGGTTGTTGTCAAAAACAAAAATTTTGATTCTTTTGTCTAATAAATCAACTTTTGTTGACTTTCGAACGATTATAAATAACTTATACCCCTCCGCTAACATTTTTTTTGTTAAATGCGAGCCGATAAATCCGGTCGCCCCGGTAATTAAAATCTTCATTTTATTAATTTGTAATTAAAAGGCGAGGCAAAATCTTCCAACAAAATAAAATCCAGATCTCTTTTTGACACTATCGGCTTTTTTACTTTCCAATCCATGGCAAAAGAATCATACCGAATACCGGTGTCATGCTCTTTGGAATATGTGCTTGATTGCAAATAGACCGTGCAAGTATCGTCTTGCAGCGACAAAAAGCCATGTGCGCAACCTGTTGGTATAAAAATCATCCTCTTATTCTCCCGGGATAACTCTGTTGATACATATTGACCATATGTCGGGGATCCGTTTCTTAAATCAAGCACCACGTCTAAAATGGCGCCATTTGTAACATATATGAGTTTTGCGTGGTCTTTGGGGGGCAAATGAAAATGCATGCCGCGTATAACGTCTTTTTTTGATATGGAATAAAAACTTTCTCTGAAAGTTATATTTAATTTTCTTTTCATAAAGATATCTTTATGAAAAGTTTTGACAAAAATACCCCGCTCGTCTTCAAAGCCTTGGGTTTCTATAATATAAACTCCCCTGATTTTAGTTTCTGTGAAATTCATTTGGAATTTTCAAACTAATAATTTATAAGCCGCCTTTCCACGCCCAGGTAGTTTGATGCTGTGGGTTGCCGGTTTCAAATTGATACCCTATTTCCGCAAACATTTTTTCTAAAGTCTGGCATGTAGGAATATTGTTAACTTTATGATAGCTGGCAATGGCAAAATGAACATTTTTATCTCTTAAAAATTCTCTCACCCCCGAAATCGCTTCGATTTCAGCTCCCTCAATATCCATCTTAACAAAATTAGGATTGGGAAATATTGAACAACTTGCATGCGTCTTGGATGGAAATTACTTCAATCAAATTAGCATTCTTATACTCTCCGTTTTTATTATTAAATTGCGACTCTTGCAACGGATCTCCTTTGGCGTTTTGTGCTAAAGCAGAGCCTACCCCTCCGCTGTTAGCAAATAAAAAAGTATCCTTGTGAGACCAAATGCTTTTTTCACAGCAATTACATTCTGCAAATTATTCTCTACAATATTTTTTACAAGCAAGCTATAATTAAGGTCATCTGGTTCAAAAGCATAAACTTTTTATTCGTACTTTCCGCCAGCCTCTTCTATTAATTTTTTGTATCTGCCTTCCAGCAATTCAATCCTGGTTTTGTCTTCCTCATAGATCAAACCGTAAAAATTTCTTTTATTTTTGAGCCACATCAGCTCAAAGCCCACGGCTTTTAAAATGCCGCCTTTTGCCTGTTCGCCTAAGGCTTCTGGACATTTAAAAATAATTTTTCTGGTTTCATAACGATCCAAAATACCTTCGGGCAATTTCTTGAAGAATGGCAAAGACTCAGCCGCCACGCCGCCGCCGATTACGCATTCAAAACCTCGGCTCTTGGCTTTTGTAAGCAAATCAGTTGCAATGTCAAAAATCTGGTCACTGTTAATTTGATCCCTTCCTAAACCCATTGAACCGGTCATGTCCACACGGCCTAAAACAATACCATTCAATTGATCAATTTCTGGTAATTCCAACATTCGATCAAAATTTTTATAAGCTTGAATTGTTTCCGTGTTTATTAAAAAATCAACTTCCTCCCTCTCTTCTTTGGGAAATGCCAAATTCGCGGAATGCAAAAATTTCTTCAACGCATAAGCCGATTCAATCATCGGTCCGACAATGCGGCTTACGCCAATGGAACGGGCGTCATACATATCTTTCAAAGCCTCACTCCCGCCAATTTTAATAGTCAAATCCAAGCCCGCTTTGGTTACTACTTCTTTAAGCCTTAAAGCTTCTTCCAGCCGTGTGCCTTCGGCCTCAAACTCGGCCTTGACACCGGCAATATGGTAATGCTCTTTTAAATCTTTCAAAGCATCTACCATTTTTTTCTCTAATATATTCATAATTTATTTAGATTAATAATTTTTTTATAATTGCATAAATTTGAGCAAAAAAATCTTCATTCATTTCCACGGAATAAAAAACCAAGTGCCCAAAATTCCTCAACAAAACCAAATTTAAGCTATTGCCCATAGCCTTTTTGTCTCGCCTTAAGAGCTCTTTTAATTTTGACAAATCCATCTGCTTTATTGCCGTCTTGGATTCTTCGTCAAGCAGTTTCTGCGCTTGAATAAAAAGATCCTGATTTATATTCTGGCTTAATAAATCCTTTCGCGCGCTTAGCTCATTGGCAATAACCATACCCGCAACCACCGCCTGGCCGTGAGGAACCGCATAATCAGTCAAAGTTTCCAACGCATGGCCAAAAGTGTGGCCGTAATTCAGGCCTTTGCGAAAACTCTTGTCAAATTCATCAACCTCAATAACTGATTTTTTCACGCTTAGTGCCAGTTTAATTAATTCTTGATAATCGCGCAAATTGTTGACTTTTCCTGCTTGCGTTTTTTGCGTAAACATCCAGTAAGCCCGTTCTCCACCGGTTACGCAAAGCTTAAACATTTCACCCAGTCCGGATTTAATTTGTCTGGCATTTAAAGATTTTAAAAAATTGACATTTATGAAGACTTCCTTAGGAGCGCCGAACAATCCCAATTGATTTTTCGTATTACGATAATTTATACTGGCTTTTGCCCCAATACAGCTGTCGCACATAGCCAGTAAAGTTGTAGGAAAAAACTCCCAGGCAATACCTCGTTTATACAACGCTCCGACTAAAGCGGCCACATCTTGGATTACTCCCCCGCCAAGCACAATAAGTTTTTCCGCTTTGGTAAAATTATGCTCCTGCAAAAAGTCTATTAACTTTAGCGCGCCTTCCAAAGTTTTAAAATCTTCGTCTGCTTGGGCTTGAAAAATTTGGCTTTGCGGTACATCCAAATAATCTTGATACGCGGTATAAACATTTTTATCTATAAATAAGATATTGCGCGGCTGATCCTTAAACCACTGGTTAATTTGAACAAAAGGGTTTTCTTCCTCTGTAAAATTAACCGTGTAGCCGTAAGGCGAAGATTTTACGATAAAACTGTTCTCCAAGCCGTTGGCTTGCAGACTAAAAAAATTTTCTTCTATAAAAAATCCATAACTGGCATTTTCCATATTAGAGATTTAAAACATTATTTTTGAAAGCCGCCTATAATATAGCCTCCGTCAGCAACAATTGTTTGCCCTGTAATAAAACCATTCGCTTCAGAACATAAAAAATAAGCCGCATTGGCAATATCTTCCGGCTTACCCAATCTCCCCAAAGGAATCCCTGCTTTCAGTTCGGCAATTTCCTCGGGAGAATTGTTTTGCGTTGTCAATCTTGTGTCAATCACACCTGGGGCCAAAGCGTTTACTTTAATATTAAAAGGGCCCAATTCAATAGCCAAAGTCTGCACCAATCCACCTAATGCATGTTTGGACATAGCGTAAGGCAGGCGTAAGGCCCTGGAAATTACCCCATAAATAGAGGAAATTGCCAAAACATAGCCAGATTTTTTCTTTTTTATAGAGGGGGCCAAATGCCGTAAAATTTCCGCAAAGCCCAGCGCATTAATGCGCATAGTTTTCTCCAAATCTCCCCAATCCAGCCGTTCCAACGGTTTCGGCACATTCACCCCGGCACAATGAATGATCGCGTCCACGTCGCCTCCCCAGGTTTGAAAATATTTTACAATAGCATCCGGCTCAACCAAGTCCAGCTCATTACTGGTAGGAGCTATAACCTCCCAACCTTTAGCCTGAAACTTTTTTGCGATAGCGGCGCCGATTTCACCGTGGCCGCCGGTCAAAAACAAAATTTTTCCCAAATTTGATTGATTAGCACTCATATAATACTTCTTAATTACTAAACTACTCTTTTAGAGGTGGAATTATCATATTGCTTTTAAACTCTTCCCTGTCCAAAAATGGATACAGGTCTTCCAAAGGCTTAGAAATCATTCTGCCATCAGGCAATTTTAAGGAAGATAGCTTGGGTGAAAATTTATAATCAGTCTTTAACTTAACCTCACAAACTATTGGACCGGGGGTGGCCAAAATTTTACGGATTTTTCCCGCGATGTCTTTATGATCTGTGAGTTCAGCAACAGGCAAACCGTAAGCTTGGGCGATTTTTTGTATATTTGGAAAGCTTACTCCGCTTTCAGGATCGCAGGCAACCCGATGTCCGGGGAAATAGCTGTCCTGGGTCTGTCTGATGGATTGATAGCCGTTATTATTCAAATAAAATAACTTTATGGGTAGCTGATGGTGCACAACCGTTTGCAATTCCTGGATATTAAGCTGTAAACTCCCGTCACCGGCAAGACAAATTACATCTTTTTTCCCAATACCAAAACACGCCCCGATAGCCGCAGGTAAATCATAGCCCATGGCGGCACAACCGGAATTCCAAAAAAATCTTTGTTGTTTTTTGACCGCTCCGCTTTGAAACATTCCCACGCAGGCGCTGCCATCACCCGACACCGCAACTGACCCTTCCGGCAAAACTTCCGAAAGTGTGCGCATAAAATAATACATATCAACGCCTCTGGTATCGTCGGTATTTTCCGGCAAAACGGTTGGATATCGCTTTTTTCTTTCTCGGCACCACGCATTCCATTCTTCCCAATCCGGCAATTTAACGGCTCTAAGCTCTTTTTCCAGCAAATCCAAAAAATATTTGGCGTCAGCGCAAATAGCCAGATTAGGAATTAAAGTCGGTTTTTTTAGTTCAGCGGCATCAATATCCACCACAACTTTTTTCGCGGCGCGGGCAAAAACCTTCCAATTAAAACTCACCTGCCTAATGTTGTTCCGCGAACCCACGGAAAGCATCAAGTCGGAATTTTGTAAAGCGAAATTGCCAGCCCTGCTACCGATAGTTCCAATTACGCCTATATGCTGGGGGTGATTGGTCGGGAGCAAATCAAAACCGTTAAAAGTAGACAGAACCGGAATCTTATATTTTTCAACCAAACTTAAAAATTCTTCAATTGCCCCTGAAATGCGGATTCCCCATCCGGCAACCAGCACAGGCCTTTCAGATTTCATCAACCAATTTACCAGCTGCCGGACCTGCTGTGTTATTTTTTGCTCGTCAAAAACAATTTCATCTTCTTTGCTGTCATATTCCACAAGCTCTTTTTCATTTACCGTTGCGCCCTGCACATTCATGGGAATATCCAGCCAAACCGGGCCCGGCCGGCCGTGGGTGGCAATAAAAAAAGCCTTGTCTAAATAATATTTAACATTTAATGGATCCAGAACAGTAGCCGCAAATTTAGTAATCGGCCTGGCGATGTCTTCCATATTAATTTCCTGGTCTCCCAATTGTCGCAAACCAATATTTTTGCAGGAAAGTGTGGTAGTTTCAAATTTCACCTGCCCGGCAATATAAATGGCCGGAACAGAATCCGTCCACTGCCCAAGAACACCGGTTAAAGTATTCGTGCCACCGGGGCCCGTAGTAATATTAATAGCCGCTGGCTTTCCCGAAGCCCTTGCATAACCTTCGGCGGCAATGGCACTGGCTTGTTCATGGTGGTTGCATATATAAGCCATTTTGCCGAAAGCGTCGTTTAAATACATGGCGCCGCCGCCGGAAATCATAAACACATGTCCTATGCCGTGTTCTTGCAGTCTTTTAACAATATAGTCCGCAACTCTAATCATAAATACTTAATTTATTTGTCTTTCAATAATAATTCTTTTTTAAGCGTATTTTTATGTTCAGAATACCAAATATATAAATCCTTAATAGCCTGGCCGATGGGGGTCAGCTGTAAATTTTTTGTTTCCCCTTTTAGCCTAAAATTACCTCCGCTATATTCCAATCCCATACCTTTTTGCGCAATTTTAACGGGCAAATTTTTGCCCGATATTTCTTTAAT
>JAJYWK010000014.1 GCA_021791515.1 bacterium
AAGGCATTGGTTCGGGTCGGGAATCTGCCATTCGGGCGTTGCAGGGTAGTGGAATGAATATTCTGACCATCAAAGACGAGACGCCCATGCCTCACGGCGGAGTCAGGCCGAAAAAGCCCAGAAGGGTTTAGTAAAAGTTAATTTCCAAATTTCGCGAGCCGCATTGTGCGGCGAGCAAGTTTCTATAAATATCATAAGAAATTAGTTCGGCCTTCGGCCTCACGAAATTGATAGAAATTCAGCAAAAATTTTTATGAGATACACCGGTCCAAAAGTTAAAAAAGCTCGACGTCTCGGCATGGCTTTTACAGCCAAAGATGCCAAGGTTATGCAAAGGCGCGCCTATGCTCCCGGACAGCACGGTCAAAACCGTGCCCGTCTTTCCGAATATGGGGCTCAGCTTAAAGAAAAGCAAAAAGCCAAAGTTGCTTATGGAATTATGGAACGGCAGTTTGAAATTTACTTTAAAAAAGCCCTAAAACAAACCGGCGTAACCGGCGATAACCTATTAAAATTGCTGGAAACACGCCTGGACAATATTGTTTTTAGGCTTGGTTTTGGAGAAACCCGAGCACAAGCCAGGCAATTGGTAAATCACGGTTTTTTTCAGGTTAATGGCCATCGTGTGGACATACCTTCTTACCAAATGAAAGTCGGCGATGTAGTGGCGGTTCGTCCGGTTAAGCAAAAAAAGGCTTACGTGGAAAAAGTTAAAGAAAAATTGAAGAATTTTAAAACTATGGATTGGCTGGAATTAAACTCAGGTCAGCTGTCCGGAAAACTGCTTAGCTCTCCCGATATGGACAGCATCAACAGCGCCATTAACACGCAGTTGATTGTTGAACATTATAGCCGCACTTAATTAACAAACAACTAATTACTTATAACTGATAACCAAGAGGGATAGTTATCGGTTATCAATTATCTGTTATAAGTTTTGGAGAAATTTATGGATGCAATACCATTGCCGAATCAGGCCAAAGTGGCGGATTTAGGCCAAAATAAATACAGCGTCGTACTGGAGCCGCTTTATCCCGGCTACGGGGTTACTATTGGCAATGCAATGCGCAGAGTACTGCTTTCTTCCATGCCCGGCGCGGCTGTTACGGCGGTTAAAATCAAATTTGTTGACCACGAATTTTCTACCATCCCGAATGTCAAAGAAGATGTTATTCAAATTATTCTTAGCCTCAAGCAGCTTCGCTTGAGAAGTTTTAGCGCTGAACCGGTAAAATTGAATATAAAGGTAAAGGGCGAAAAAGTGGTAACCGCGGCTGACATTAAAGAAACCGATCAGGTGCAAATTATGAACAAGGATTTGCATATTGCGACTTTGGATTCTAAAGCGGCGGAGTTAGAGATGGAATTAACCGTAGAACAGGGTCGCGGTTATGTGCCGGTTGAGTCCAGGGAAAATTTAAAATTGGAAGTAGGCGTAATTGCCATTGATTCGATTTTTACTCCCATTAAGTCCGTGCATTTTGACGTTTCCAATGTTCGTGTTGGCCAATTAACCAACTTTGACAAGCTTGAGATTGTAATGGAAACCGACGGCACCATAACCGGCCAAGAGGCGGTAGATATTGCTTCGCATATTTTGGTGGACCACTTTACTATGATGTTTACTAACACTTTGGCTAAAATTGAGCCGACAGCGGAATTATCGACACAAATTTTGGAGCCCCAGGCAAATGAATTGGCAGACGTACCGGCTCAGGAAAATGAAATTCAAAACTCCACTCTTTCCACGCGCGCCAAGAACGCATTGACAAAAAATGGCATTGTTACCATGGCGGCTTTGACTGCTTTAGATGACGGACAAATTACTAATTTAAGCGGCTTGGGTGAGAAAACCATTACTGAAATTTTGGAATTTTTAGGCAGGAAATAATATATGAGGCATCAGAACAAGAAAAAATTTGGCAAGGGTAATGACCACAGAAGGAAGCTTTTAAAGACTTTGGCTTCATCGCTTGTTTTGTATGAAAAGATTCAGACCAGCTTTGCCAACGGCCGCGCGGCTAAATCATACGCGGAAAAAGCCATTACCATGGCAAAAGTTAACACTTTGCATGCGCGCAGATTGCTTTTGGGCAAGCTTACACCCATGGCTACAAAAAAAGCGCTGGAAGTTTTAGGGCCAAAATACAAAGACCGCAAAGGCGGCTATACTAGATTGACAAAATTGAATGACCCAAAAGCTGGGGCGTCGAAAGTATTATTAGAGTTAGTTGAATAAATCCATGAAATCTCAAAGCATTACAATCCCAAAAATTAAAGATTTAAAGCGTTACTGGCACCAGGTAGACGCTTCTTCGGATTCAATGGGGAGAGTGGCGACAAAAATCGCTACTTTTTTGCGCGGAAAACACAAGCGCAATTTTACTCCGCATATGGACATGGGGGATTATGTTGTTGCAATAAATGTGGATAAGTTAAAGTTTACCGGTAGAAAAATCGCGCAAAAACAGTATTTTCACCACTCCGGCTATTTGGGCGGCATTAAGACCACTAATTTAAAAGATTTAATCCAAAAAAGTCCGGAAGATGTCCTTAAGCGCGCGGTATTAAATATGCTGGACGATGTTAAATTTAGAAAAAAGTTAATGGCCCGGTTAAAATTAGTTAAAGGTGCGAAGCACGATTATAAAATATAATATCCTTAATCCTTTGTCCTTAATCTTTAACCAAAGCAGTTTAGTCAAGGATAAATGATTATAGATTAGAGATGATTTCCAAAATGCCTACCAAGACAACCCATACAACAAAAGCAGCGGCCCAAAAAGCGCCAAAAAAACCCCGGGCGACTGTAAAAAAGAAAGTGGAAAAAGACCTAAGTGCGGCTCCTGCTGAAGTTTTAACTGTGGCCGCTGTCGAGGAGCTTAAAGAGGCCCCTGCCAAGCATCACTTGCCTAAAGGCAGATATATTTTTGCCACCGGCAGGCGCAAGACCGCTGTTGCCAACGTCCGCCTGTTTGAAGGCAAGGGCGAAAGTTTGGTAAACAAGAAACCGCTCGCCAAATATTTTGGCTACAGCTTTTTTCAGGATGAAATTATAAAACCTTTTGAACTTACGGGGTTAAATAACAAATATCATTTTGTTGCAAGCATTTTGGGCGGCGGTCAGCACGCGCAGGTTACGGCTTTGAGACACGGAATTAGCATTGCTTTGGGTACGCTTTCCGAGGAAGTAAGAAAAGTGTTAAAAAAGAACGGATTTTTGACCCGCGACGACCGCAAAAAGGAAAGAAAGAAACCAGGTCTAAAGAGAGCCCGCAGATCCCCGCAGTGGGCGAAGCGGTAAATTCTATCAATTACAACAAAACCGCCTATTATGGGCGGTTTTGATTTAGGTGTAACATTTTTTCTATTTTTGTATTATACTTATAGAAAGACAAATTAATAAAAGGAAACAAAATATGCCCAGTAGAGCTTCTTTGAGAACCTCCTTAGCGAGCCGTTTATAAAAGAAGTTAATCTGGGGATAACGCTTAATAATTAAATTGAGTGTATGCTTAGTCGGTATACAAATACAGGCGAGCAATCTCAAAGAAATTCTACTGGGTATGGAAAACATTTTTCCAAAATGGGTAGTCAACGGCTTAGGCGGCCTTTTAATCGCCTTGGTGGCTTTGCTGATAGTGCAAAAAGCCAATGATTTAACAACAACGTTTAAGAACCAGAAGCTTGTAAATACCATGAGTGTTTCCGCCGAAGGCAAGGTCCAGGCCACGCCGGATTTGGCAACAATTACCATCGGCGTGCTCTCGCAAGGGACAGATGCCGTTGAGGTAAAAAATCAAAACAATACTAAAGTTAATAAAGTCATAGACTATATTAAAAAACAGGGTGTGGCGGAAAAAGATATTACCACATCCCAGTATAGCTTTTATCCC
>JAJYWK010000051.1 GCA_021791515.1 bacterium
AGCGTGGTTTTGCCCGATGATTTAAACGCCAGGCCGGCTGTGGCCGAAAGGCTTTATCAATTGCGCACTTTGGGGGTTAGGTTCTATAATCATCGGGATTTTTATGAGCAATTGCTTAGAAAAGTTTACCTTTCCGACATTAATGAAATGTGGTTTTTGGAAAATATAGATTACCAGGAAAAGCGGTTTTATGGTTTGGTTAAAAGGCTGATGGATATCGTCTTGGGCGTGGTCGGATTAATTTTTTTCATTTTTAGTCTGCCGTTTTGCGCCTTGCTAATTAAATTAACCAGCCAAGGGCCGATTTTTTTTGTGCAGGAACGGGTGGGGAAAAAGGGAGAGAAATTCAAGGTTTATAAGTACCGCACAATGGATGGTTTTGGGCCGGGCAATACCTGGACTTCGGTTAACGACCCCCGCATTACCAAAGCTGGCAAATTTTTGCGCAAGTCCCGCATAGACGAATGGCCGCAGTTTTTTAATTTGTTGCTCGGCCATATGAGTTTGGTTGGCCCCCGGCCGGAACAGCCGCACATTGTGGAAGAGTTAAAGGCGCAAATTCCTTTTTACGATGAACGCCATCTTGTAAAGCCAGGCCTTACCGGCTGGGCGCAGATAAATAATGTTTACGCCGCTTCAACCGAGGAAACAAAACTCAAACTTCAGTACGATTTATATTACATAAAACACCGCAGTTTTCTGTTTGATTTGGAAATTATTCTAAAAACCATTTATTACATTTTCACTTGGCGTGGGCGTTAATTTATTATGCCTAAGAATTAGGGTAAATCTTCCCCCAATTTGGGGATTTTTTTATTTTATGGTAAAATAAACAAGCAAAAGGTTTAATCTTGAAACAAAAAGTATGGATAGAGTGCAGCTAAATACAGCTTTAAAACAAAATAAAATTGCCAACGAAGACAAGCTGGAAGTTTTGGAAAAAGAACGCATGCAGTTAAAAACTCCGGTGCCGTGGGAAGCTTTTTTATTGGAGAAAAAGGTACTTACCGAAAAACAGCTGCTGGACATTAAATCTGCCGCTTCTGGCGTTGCCGTGGTTGATTTAACCTCCTCGCAGATTTTACAGGATATTTTAAATTTAGTGCCCGAGCCCATTGCTCACAGGCATCAGGTAATTAGTTTTGCAAAAACCAAAGACGAGCTGTCTTTGGCCATGACCGATCCGGATGACATTCAAACCAGGGAATTTATTCAAAAAAAGACAGGTCTTAAAATCAAAACATTCCTTATTGGCAAAACGTCTTTAGATTTCGGCCTTTCCAAATATCATTCTTCCCTGGAGAAGGAAATTAAACACCTGTTTACTCCAACCGGCGAATCGGTGACGGCAACGGCCATGGCCGAAGGGGAGAGCGCGGCAGACGGCCTCAAGAAGATGGCCGAGGAAATTCCGGTCATTCGCGTGGTGGATACGCTGCTGGAGTATGCGGTTTTTGAAAAGGCTTCGGACATTCACATTGAACCCCAGGAAAACGCGGTTTCCGTGCGTTATCGTATAGACGGCGTTTTGCACGACGTGATGACTTTGCCCAAAGTTATCCAGGCCGCGATAGTGGCGCGCATTAAGGTGCTGTCCAATTTAAAAATAGATGAACATCGTCTGCCGCAGGATGGCCGGTTTAAAATTGATAAGGAAGGATATAAATTTTCTTTGCGCGTTTCCACCATCCCAATTTTCGACGGCGAAAAAGTCGTTATTCGTCTGCTGGACGAATCCGCCAAGGCCATGAGCCTGGAAGATTTGGGTTTTGAAAAATCCTCCCTGGAGATTATCAGCCGCAACATTAAAAAGCCGCACGGAATGCTTTTGGTTACCGGACCGACCGGCAGCGGAAAATCCACCACTTTATATACCGTACTTTCCATGTTAAATACCAAAGCGGTAAATATTTCCACCATTGAGGATCCGGTGGAATATCGGATTGTTGGCGCCAACCAAATGCAGGTGAATCCGAAAATCGGACTGACTTTTGACGTTGGCCTTCGGGCGTTGCTTAGGCAAGATCCGAATATTATTATGATTGGTGAAATTCGCGACAAGGAAACAGCCGAAGAAGCTGTCCACGCTGCCATGACCGGGCACATTGTGTTTAGCACCCTGCACACCAACACTTCGTCCGGCGCTTTGCCCAGACTGTTGGACATTGGCGTGGAGCCTTATTTAATCGCTTCCACCATAAACGCGGTGTTGGCGCAAAGGCTGGTGCGGGTGGTCTGTAAAGATTGTCAAACCGAAATTAAGTTAGATGACGCGACCATAGACAGTTTGGGCAGGCAATTCCATATGGACAAGCTGCTGCCGGTGTTAATAAAAGCGGGGGCGACTCCGCCCAAAACCAAAAGTTTAAAGGAACTGAAATTTTACAAAGGCCGAGGCTGTGATAAGTGCAATCACAGCGGGTATAAGGGCCGGCTGGGAATTCATGAAATTTTGGAAGTGACCCCTGCCGTGGCTACGATGATTATGGAACATAAATCTGCTCAGGAAATTGAAATTCAGGGCGAAAAGGATGGGATGATTTTAATGTGGGAAGACGGGTTTATTAAGGCGCTTAAAGGAATTACGACTATTGATGAAATAGTTAGGGTAAGTAAAGAGTAAAATTTTAGATCTAAGATTTGTGATTTTAGATTGGGACGCAAGGCATAAATAATAATTTATAATTTGACTTGGTTTAAAATTTTATGAACGAACAAGAGTTAAAATTTCGAACTAAACAATTTGCTTTAAGAATTATTAAACTTGCTCAGGCTTGCCAAAAACAGATGTTGGCAGGATAGTCGGGAAACAACTTTTACGATGCGGGACATCGGTTGGCGCGAATTATAGAGCCGTTTGCCGCGCCAGATCAACAGCCGAATTTGTTTCCAAATTAGGAACTGTTATCGAAGAAGCCGACGAATCTTGTTTTTGGCTAGAGATAATAATAGAAGCCAGCCTGTTAAAACAGCAGTTAGTAAACAGTTTGTTAAAAGAAGCAAATGAAATTACCGCAATTATGGTAGCTTCCAGCAATTCAGCTAGTAAACGTAAATCTAAAATCTAAAATCCGCAATCTAAAATTACCCTAATGGAGTTCATTTATACTGCTTTAACTAAAGACGGGCAAAGAGAAATGGCGACTATCCAGGCGCCGAATTTGGCCGCGGCCGGGCATTTAATCAAGGAACGCGGGCTTATTCCCACCAGCATTAAAGACCATGGAAAAATTGACTGGCTGGGCAAGCTCAAATCCATTTCTACGGTTTCTTTGGCTGAAAAAATCGGTTTTGTGGAAAATTTAAGCATTATGCTCAAAGCCGGCATTTCCATATCCCGCAGCCTGCAGATTTTAGTTAAACAAACCAAAAACTCCAAACTTCAGGGAATTTTGCAAGATGTCTACCAGCAGGTTCAGCAAGGGAAAAGCCTGGCTGAGGCTTTGGAAAAATATCCGGGAATTTTTTCCAATATATTTTTTAGTATGATTAAAGTCGGCGAGTTGTCCGGCAATTTGGATAAGAGTTTAGAGTACCTAAGCATTCAGCTGCAGCGGGAAGCTTCTTTAAAGAGCAAGGTCAAAGGCGCCATGATTTATCCTTCAGTAATTGTTTCCGCCATGCTGATAATTGGCGTTTTAATGTCAATTTTTGTGCTTCCGCAGCTA
>JAJYWK010000038.1 GCA_021791515.1 bacterium
AAAGCGATTAACGAAGCAATAGACAAATTAAGACCGCCAAAAGAGGCAACTAAAGAAGTAGAAGAAAAAACTGTATAACCATCCTTGTAATTGCGAGCGTAGCCGAAGCAATCTCATCTAGGAACAGGGATTGCTTCGTCGGATGCACTCCTCGCAATTTCATTTGTTTTTATGCTAAAATTCATTACTTCAAACAAAAATAAATTTTATGAGGTCTCTAAGTTTTTAAGTCCGTTAAAAATTCGGCGGCTGGCTGTAAGTTTAGATGAAATCCAGGAACTTGACCCTCATAAGGTTATTGAACACAAGCTTAAACAAGCCCTTAAGCATCATGAGGGGCCGTTTTTAGTGGAAGATACCTCGCTTTTTTTAGAGTGCTTCGATTACAAACTGCCTGGGCCTTTCGTGGTGTGGTTTAACAAAACTATTGCCAATAAAGGTTATTTAGAATTAGCAAAAAAACTGAAAAAGAAAAAATTGGTTTACAAAGTTATAATCGGCTACGCAAAAAATTCCAAAAATATTAAATTTTTTGAAGGCGTCACAAAAGGGAAAATTGTTGAGCCAAGAGGCAAGAGCGGCTTTGGTTTTGATCCGATTATCAAACCCGCGGGAAGCAATAAAACTCTGGCGCAATTAAAATCCGCGGACGACTTTAAGTTTAGCTCCCGATATAAAGCTGTCGTAAAATTAAAGAAATACTTATCAAAGCGAGCATGAAGCACGTTAGATTGCCAAATCATATAAGGCCCCAAAGGTACGAATTATTTATCAAGCCAAACTTGGAGGATTTTACGTTTGAAGGAGAGGAAACAATAGAGCTGGCGATAGATAAACCATCGACGGAAATTGTTTTACACGCAAAGGAATTAAAGATATCGATAGTTGAGTACAAAGCAGTAAGCAGTAAGCAGACAGCTCATAAAATTTCCTACGATCAAAAATCAGAAACCGTCACGCTTGCATTTAACCGGCAAATTCCCAAAGGAAAAGGGGAGTTAAAGCTTAAATTTAAGGGCGTTTTAAACGACATTATGCGGGGGTTCTACAGGAGCCGCTATGAACACCAGGGCAGGCAAAAACACCTCGCCACGACCCAATTTGAGGCTACAGATGCCCGCAGGGCCTTTCCATGCTTTGACGAACCGGCTCAAAAAGCGGTTTTTGACGTCACTTTAATGGTACCTAAAGATTTAACCGCGATATCCAATACTATCGAAACATCGGTTCTTGAGCACGAAAGCGGCTACAAGGTAGTTAAATTCGCGCCCACGCCAAAAATGTCCACTTACTTGTTAGCGTTTATTATAGGTGAATTTGAGCATATTGAGAGTAAAACGAAAGATGGCACGCTGGTGCGCGTGTTTGTCACGCCCGGGAAAAAGCACCAAGCCAAATTCGCGCTTGATACCGCCGTCCGGTGTTTGGAATTTTACAATAAATATTTTGATATTCCCTACCCATTGCCGGTTTTGGATTTAATTGCGATTCCGGATTTTTCCACCGGAGCCATGGAAAACTGGGGCGCGGTAACTTACCGCGAATCCGCGCTTTTGGTTGATCCGGAACATTCCTCGGCTTCCAATAAGCAGTGGGTCGCTTTGGTAATTGCGCACGAACTCGCGCATCAATGGTTTGGTAATTTAGTAACCATGGAATGGTGGACTCACTTATGGCTGAATGAAGGCTTCGCGTCTTACATTGAATATTTAGCCGTGGATAATTTATTTCCTTCTTGGGAGATTTGGACCCAGTTTGCCTATAACGATTTGGGTGTGGCATTAAAACTGGACGCGCTAAAAAACACCCACCCAATAGAAGTGGAGGTAAAGCACCCGGACGAGATTGGCGAAATTTTTGACGAAGTAAGCTACAGCAAAGGCGCGAGCATAATTCGGATGTTGGCTGGGTTTTTAGGCGAGAAGGATTTTCGCGACGGCCTTAGATATTATTTGAAAAAACATTCCTACAAAAACGCTTCCACGGTGCATTTGTGGGAAGCCTTTGAAAAAGTTTCCAAAAAACCGGTTCGAAAAATTATGCAAAATTGGACAAGCAAGCCGGGATACCCGGTTGTTAAAGTAAGCGAGTCATTTAACCAAATTAAATTAACTCAACAGAGATTTTTTTCCAGCCCGATTTCAAAAAGACAGATTAAGGATAAAACCGTGTGGCAGGTGCCGGTTGGAATTCAGAGCTCAGAATTCAGAACGCAGAATTTACTTTTTGGCCAAAAGAATTTGGATGTAAACGGCAAATCAAAATGGATAAAACTAAACGCGGGCGAAGCCGGGTTTTATCGTACGGAATATTCTGCCGAAATGTTGGAATCTTTAAGGCCAATGATCGCAAAAAAACAGTTGTCCGCGCTGGACCGGCTGGGAATTATCCGCGACGCTTTTGCTTTGGCGGAAAGCGGGGATTTGTCGACCGTGGAAGCATTAAAATTGTTAAAAGCATTTAAAAATGAAACGGATTATACCGTATGGGTGGAACTTACCGGCGGACTGGCGGCAATCAAAAATTTAATTTACGGTAAGCCGTATTATAAACAATTTGAAAACTTTGCCTGTGAAATTTTTAAGCAGATTGGAAAAAATTTGGGCTTTAATGCAAGCAAACACGAGCCGCATACCCGGGGTTTGCTCCGCAGTTTAATTTTACAGCAACTAATTGGCTATAATCATGAGCCGACAATTAAACAGGCGCTAAAAATACATAAAAACAAAAAAATACCGGCTGACATCCGGGCGGCCGTTTATGCCGCGGCGGCGCAAGGCGGCAATGCAAGCCAGCATCAAAAATTTATTAGCCAATACAAAGTAGAAACTTTAAGCGAAGAAAAAAATCGCATTGGCAGGGCTTTGGGCCAATTCAGTGATTTAAAGCTTATTAAAAAGACTTTGGATTTTGCAATGTCAAAAGATGTTCGCATTCAGGATACGGCCGGAATTTTTATGAGCGTGTGGGGCAATCCTTTGGCAAAGAAAACCGTTTGGCAGTTTACCAAAAAGCACTGGCGCGAACTTTTAAAGCGCTACCCATCTTCCGGGCATATGCTAAGCAGGTTTATTAAGCCGGCCGGAATGTTTGTATTAAAAACAGAAGGCCAGGAAGTGGAAAAGTTTTTCAAAACCCATAAAGCCTCAGGCGGGGAGCGCGCGGTTGCCCAGGCCCTGGAAAAAATTTACGCCCAGGATTTGTGGCAAAAGCGCGATGGATACAGCATTGGACAATGGCTGAAAGACGATGTTTAAAATTTTTAAAAAATACAGACGGTTAAAATACGGGATATCTGAAAAAAAGCACGGCAAAATTGAACTTGGCGATGTTGCTTTTTTAGAGCGAAAGAATTTTCATGCCTATTTTAAAAAAATTAAAATTGATCCGCGAAAAACCGTTTCAGCCTTGCAGTCTCACTCCAACCGCGTGGCCGTAGTTAACCAAAATTCTTTAACGCATAGCGTTGTGAATGTGGACGCTTTAGTTTGCGAACACCCAGATATTTTTTTAACCATTACTGTGGCTGACTGTCTGCCCATTTATTTTTTTGACCCGCGCCTCAATAAAATTGCTCTTTCGCACAGCGGGTGGCGCGGATCGGTAAAAAACATTGTTTTTGAGACAGTCAAGGCCATGCGCTCCAACCCCAAAGACTTGCTGGTCGCCGTTGGCCCCGGGATAGGAGCCTGCCATTTTGAAATACAAAGTGATGTTTTGAAAAATTTTAGTTCTTACCCCGAATTTGTCATCAAAAAGAACAAAAAAATATTTGTAAATTTAAGAAAAATTATATTAAAACAGTTAAGAATTTTAGGCACGCCAAAAGAGAATGTTGAAATATCCAAAGAATGCACTTACTGTCTGCCGGATCGTTATTTTTCTTACCGTCGCGATAAACCAAAGGTTACCGAAGCAATGGTTGCGTATATAGGCCTTACTTCCAGATCTCGTTTCTCGCTTGGACCCGACGCGACGACCGACTAATTATGGCTGTCTTGCCAAAAGCTTAAGTTTTGCTATAATATCACAAGTTAGTTTTGTCCGTGAATTTTTGTTATTTTTGTCAATCAACCCATGCATCCGAAATTAAAACTATTTTCAGCCTTTTTTGGAGTTTTGCTTATAACCGCCGCTTGCGCTTGGATAGCCCTACCGCAAGGCAGCCGGATTAATTTTAATGCGTTAAAAATCCCCTACAAACAGTCTTTTAAAATGCATTTGGGCTTGGATTTACAGGGCGGAAGCCATTTGGTTTACCAGGCGGATTTTAAGGACGTTAAACAGTCCGACAGGGCCGACGCGTTAAATTCCATACGAGACACCATTGAAAGGCGCGTTAACAGCTTTGGCGTGAGTGAACCATTGGTGCAAGTAAGCGGCGACGATAGAATTATTATTGAATTGCCGGGGATTAAAGATATCAACGAAGCGATTAATCAAATCGGGCAAACGCCATATTTGGAATTTAAAACCATTAATCCAAACGGCTCTCAGGCGAAGGTAGATGCTTCAGGCACTGCGATTGTAGACGGAAGCGAGCAGTGGATTTCCACCGGACTTTCCGGCAAACAGCTAAGCAAAGCCAGCGTGGATTTTCAGCAAAGCCAGGGAATCAGCAATCAGGTTGTGGTAAGGCTGCAATTTAACGACGAAGGAAAAAAACTTTTTGGCGACATTACTTCGGCCAACGTAGGCAAACAAATTGCCATCTTTTTGGACGGGCAGATGCTTTCGGCTCCTACGGTGCAAACTGCCATTACTGACGGCACGGCAATTATTACCGGCAATTTTTCAGTGCAGGAAGCAAAAAATTTAGCCACTCGGCTAAATAGCGGCGCTTTGCCAGTACCAATAAAACTTATTTCACAGCAAAACGTGGGGGCAACATTAGGCAAGGAGTCGGTGCAAAAATCCGTTATGGCCGGCTTGATTGGCTTAATCATGATTGCTTTGTTTATGATTGTTTACTATCGTTTTCCGGGGCTGCTTGCGACTTTTGCTTTACTGATATACGCGGTGGTTTCTTTGGCTATTTTCAAAATCGGCATTTCCTTTACTGGCGTAGTATTGGTCGGGCTGTTTTTCTTTTTAGGGCTTACCGTCAATTCCTGGTTTGGAGCGCTGGCCCTGCTTAGCTATATTTCTCTGATTTTTTTAAAGGGCCTGGCGCCGGTTACCATGACGCTGGCAGGAATTGCGGGGTTTATTTTGTCAGTCGGCATGGCTGTGGACGCGAATATTTTAATCTTTGAACGCCTGAAGGAAGAAATTCGCGCAGGAAAAGAAATACACAAAGCCGTGGAAGACGGTTTTAGCAGAGCCTGGCTTTCCATCCGCGATTCAAATGTCTCCAGCTTAATTACAACCATTATTTTATACATTTTTGGCACGCCTTCCATTAAGGGCTTTGCGGTTACTCTAGGAATCGGCATTTTGATTTCCATGTTTACCGCAATTACCGTTACGCGCACATTTTTAAGAATTTTTGTGGGCAATAACATTCTCACTCATCCTTGGTTATTTGGAGTTAGTAAAATTAAAAAACCCGAATCAAGTAGCGCGTAGCAAGCTCTAAGAGCTTAAAGGCTTCATTGCTTATTGCTTGCCACTTACTATTTTTATGTTTAACACTTTAAAGTACTACAAACTTTGGTTTACTATTTCCGGACTGATTTTGCTATTCGGAATTATTTCGCTGTCTGTTTACGGTCTTCGATTGGGTATTGACTTTAAAGGCGGAACAGCGGTTGAGCTGCAATTTAACGAAAGCTTTGATATAAATAAAGTCAAAACGGTTTTGGACCAAGAACGTTTAAATAACAGCCAGCTTCAAACCGCGGAAAACAACAGTCTGATTATAAAAACACAGGCGTTGGACAAACCGCAGCAGGACAAGCTGTTGGCTGATATTAAAAGCCAAGTAGGGGATTACAAAGAAACCAGGCTTGATTCCATTGGTCCGGTTATCGGGCAGGAACTTAAGAAGAATGCTTTTTATGAATTACTGCTTGTATCGTTGGGTATAGTTTTTTATCTTGCTTACGCTTTCAGAAAAGTCGCCAAACCAGTAACTTCCTGGCGTTTTGGCTGGTCGGCAATTATCGCGCTATTTCATGACCTTCTTTTTATGCTGGGCATTTTTTCACTGCTCGGGCATTATAAAGGCGTGGAAGTTGACAGTTTGTTCGTTACTGCGATTTTAACGGTATTGGGTTTCTCCGTTCATGATACCATTGTTGTTTTTGACAGGATTCGCGAGAATTTACGGATTTATCCCGGCCAAAGTATTGAGTATGTGGTTAACCACAGCATTGCCCAAACCCTGGTAAGATCCTTAAATACGAGCTTAACCGTTCTATTTGTCTTGCTCTCATTGCTTTTGTTTGGAGGGGAAACTATTCGATATTTTGTACTAGCACTATTTATTGGAATTATTGTAGGCACCTATTCTTCCATATTCATTGCTAGCCCGGTACTGGTTCTGTGGCAAAAATGGAAAATAAAGCAAATATAGAAATGTCTTATAAAAAATCCCTTTTAAATAAAAGGGATTTTTTATTTAGCGAACTATTTGACTAAGTTTATTGTTTATGCTATACTATGGGAAATTAATAAATAACTAATAATTTATAACTTATAACAAAGATAGGATGCCGCTTGGAAAGTCATTTGTTATAGGTTGGCAGTTATCAGTTTTTGTCCTATGGGAATTTTAGACACAATTATCCACACTAAGCAAACCGAATCTTTAAATCAGTTCAGGCCTTCGGAAGTCGTGAAGGATGTTTTAGGTGTTCTTAAAGATAGGGACAAAAGCATTTTAATTCATCGTTACGGCTTGGAAGGCCAGGAGGCCAAAACGTTGGCCGCAATTGGACAGGAGCAAAATCTTACCCGTGAACGCGTAAGGCAAATTGAAAAAGATTTAATCAGGAGTTTAAAAAAATCCGGAGTCCAAAAAAACAGTTTTAACGAGGCAAAAAATGTGCTTTTGGATATTATTGCAGAGCACGGAAGAATTATTGCGGAAGAAAGCCTGCTTTTGCATTTAAGCATTCAGGACCCAAAAGAAAAAAACGCCCTGTTGTTTATTCTTCATTTAATTGAGGAGTTGGATCACTTTATCCACCAAAACTATAAAAAAAGCTGGGTTACAGTTTTATTTAACGAGCAATTGCTGCATAATTTTATTGCTGAAAGCAAACGAATTATCGGAGAAAAAAATACGCCTTTTCCGGCTGAGGAATTTTTGGAAAATTTTAAAACTACAGATTTTTACCTGCAAAACCAGTCTGAACTTTCTGACCGCGTGATTTTGAATTATTTGGAACTGACGGTGGAGATAGAAAAAAACGTTTTCGGGCACTGGGGTCTTTCTTTGTGGAAAGAAGTAAAGCCCAAAGATGTCGGAGACAAAGCTTATTTGGTTATGAAGCACCACAAAAAGCCTGAACACTATTCCATAATCACAGAAATGATTAACAAAGCCCGGTTTGATAACCGCACGGCTTATAAAGAAACAGTTCATAACGAACTTATTAAAGACGCGCGATTTATTTTAATTGGCCGCGGAATTTATGCTCTTTCTGAATGGGGTTTTAAGCCGGGTGTCGTTTCCGATGTCGTTGTGGAAATTCTTAAATCCTCGCCCCAGCCTTTGTCTAAAGAGAAAATAATTGAAGAAGTGTTAAAAAAGCGAATGGTAAAAAAGAATACAATTTTAGTAGGCCTTTCCAATAAAAAGCTATTTAAAAAGGTAGGTAAGAACGCTTACGCGCTAGTCTAGCTTCTACTAAATACGAAAACCGCCAGCCGGCGGTACTAAACTACTAAATCCAAGGCTTAAACTTTAGTAGATTAGGACTCTTTAGTATTTAGTAGAGGTTGAAACAAAACCAATGGATATTTTTCAAAATATTTGGCCGAATTTAGGCGACTTGTGGCATATTTTCTATCTGGTCTTTATTAAATATTACGGCTGGATTGTTTTTGTTATTGCCGCGATTTTTGAATTCTGGCGGCTGTATATGATAGAAATTCAGCACCAGTTTGTGCATAGCCAGGAGTATACATTTTTGTCAATTAGAGTTCCGCGCGAAAATATGGTAAGTACTTTAGCGGTAGAAACAATTTTTGCGCAACTGCACGCCCTGCATGTCGGTAAAACTTTTCCGGAAAAATACATGGAAGGGCAAATCCAGCTTTGGTACAGTCTTGAGCTCATTAGCATGGGAGGCAAAATCTCTTTTATAATCCGCGTACCCAACCGCGTAAAGGATTTGGCGATTGCGGCTTTTTACGCGCATTACCCGCAGGCGGAAATTAGTGAAACCGAAGACTATTTGGCAAATTTTGATTATGACCCGGAAGACCCGGACAACCCTTATGAAATTTTTGGGTCGGAATGGCGGCTTACCGCGGACGATGTTATACCTCTAAAAACTTACAGGGATTTTGAGCATCCGGCTGCCGAAGAAACCGTGGTTGACCCGCTGGCCAATATGTTTGAAATGCTGGCGAGCATTAAACCGTATGAATTTATCGGCTATCAAATTATTATTCAGCCTTTAGCCGACGAGGAGTGGCAACCGCGCGGCGCGCTCAAAGTTATGGAACTCACACAGCAAGAGATACCCCATAAAGCAACATTTTTTGGTTTGCTTTTGAAGCCTTTTGACTGGTTTGCCCACTTTAGCTATAGGAGCGCCTTTTTCGGCGGCGGTCATCATGGGGACGGCCACGGCGACGAATTGGAAAAAAAGCCCAGAAGCATTTGGATGAGTATGACAGAATCGGAAAAAGAGCGGGTTAATTTGATTGAGCGTAAAATTGGTAAAATGGGCTACAGCACTAAAATTCGAATGCTGTATATTGTGCCCAAGGAAAAATTTGATGTAAGCAGAAAAGGCCTAATGTGCGGGCCGTGGCGATCGATTGGCTCTGTAATGACCAATAAATTGAAACCGGACGTTAGTTATACTTGGACAGGCACAGATTATGTTTTTTCCAGAACATTGGAAGCCCCTTATTTGGATTGGCTTTTACAATACAAAAAACGCCAATTATTTAAAGGCTATAAAACCCGAGAGGCGCACCACTTAGGCCTTACCACTTTTATTTTAAACATTGAAGAGCTTGCCACGTTGTACCATTTTCCAATAACCACCAAAACAACTTTAGCGCCTTCGGCCGTGGAAAAGACCGAAAGCAAAAAATCCCAGCCGCCGGTTAATTTGCCGATTGTTGATAGCGGAAATTTTTAAACTATGGATCATCAAGCAAATGAAAACTTAATTACGGTGTTTGCCAAAACCAACTTCCGAGGCAAGGAAGTGCCTTTTGGCATTAAAACCGACGACCGGCGCAGGCATATGTATTTGGTCGGAAAAACCGGTATGGGCAAAACCAGCCTAATGGAAAATATGGTTATTCAGGACATCCGCAACGGACACGGCGTGGCATTTTTGGACCCGCACGGCGATTCCGTGCAAAGGATTTTGGATTCTGTGCCGGCCGGCAGAATTAATGATGTAATTTATTTTAATCCGGCCGACTTGGATTTTCCGGTTGCATTTAACATACTGGAATCGGTAGATACCAAATTTAAGCATTTGGTGGCCTCCGGACTCATGGGGGTGTTTACGAAAATTTGGGCGAATTTATGGTCTGCCAGAATGGAATACATTTTGAACAACACGATTTTGGCCTTATTGGACAGTCCGGGAAACACGCTCTTGGGCATCACCCGCATGTACGTGGATAAAAAATACCGCAAAAAAATTGTGGATAACGTTAAAGACCCAATGGTGAGAGCGTTTTGGGTGGATGAGTTCGCCAACTACAACGAAAAATACAGAACAGAAGCCATCGCGCCTATCCAAAATAAAGTTGGGCAGTTTTTATCTTCCAGCATTATCCGCAACATTGTTGGCCAGCCAAAAAGCACTATTGATTTGCGGGAAGTAATGGACAAACAAAAAATTCTGATAATGGATTTGTCCAAAGGCAAGGTTGGCGAAGACAATTCCGCGCTTTTAGGCGCCATGGTCGTAACCAAACTGCAATTGGCTGCCATGTCGCGTACAGACATTCCGGAGCCCCAGCGGAAAGATTTTTATTTATACGTGGACGAATTTCAAAATTTTGCCACGGACAGTTTTGCCACAATTTTGTCTGAAGCCAGAAAATACCGCCTAAATTTGATTGTCGGCCACCAATATATCGGTCAATTAGTGCAGGAGCGAAACACCAAAGTCCGCGACGCGATTTTTGGCAACGTTGGCACGCTGGTGGTTTTTCGCGTCGGCGCGGAAGACGCGGAATTTTTAGTTAAGGAATTTGAACCGATTTTTACAGAAGTTGATATTGTTAATATTCCAAAGTACAATATTTTGCTTAAGTTGATGATAAACGGCGTGGCCTCCGATCCATTTTCCGCCACGACTTTGCCGCCTAATCCCAATTATATTACCGGCAACGGCCAAAAAGTTATAAAAGTTTCCCGGGAACGCTATTCTAATCCCGCGGCGGAAGTTGAAGAAAAAATTTCCCGCTGGATGGGAGCGGAATTTCACCAGGAATCGGCAATTTTAATTGGAGCGGGAAACGATACGGCAAATCAAGAACCTGCCGAACAGAGAGCGATTAAGGAAGATTTGCAAAATGAGCCAATTATGGAAACTCCCGCCAATGAAATGTCTGCGCCGGAAAAGAGCCAACCGCAACCCACTGCTAAGGAGCCGGCCCAAAGACCTTTGGAACAGAAAACCCAACAAGTAAATCACAGAGATGACAGGCCAAAGAACCGTGAACAAAAAAATACCAGACAAGACAGAGACGACAATAAGAACCACCATAACAACGGCCATCAAAAACACCAGCCCAAGCCTTCACAATCAGGGCGCCACAGCACGAGCGGCAATGGGAAAAAGGAAAATCCGATTTGGCATCAAGTGGCTGATTTGCACCAGCAAAAAGCCAAGGCTACTCAAGCCAAAACTAAACAAATCATCGGCCAACTAATTGAACACCCCGTCGCAGTTTCTGTGGTACCGATTAAGCCTTCTTCTGCGAAAGCGCAAGAATCCGACAGTCCCCAGCCTGATAATTTAAACAGAACCGTTATTCAACCGGGGCAGTCTCACAAGTTTTAAAAATCCTCCCGAAATGGGAGGATTTTTAAAACTGCGTTTAGAGATGTTTTTTGATTTCTTCTTCGATTGAGGCTTTTGGCGCCGCGCCTATCATTTCGCCAACTATTTTGCCGCCTTTAAAAAATTTTAAAGTAGGAATGCTCATTATGCCATAGCGTCCGGCCAGCGCGTTATTTTCATCAACATTTACTTTGCCAACTTTCAGCTTACCTGCATAGTCCTTGGCCAATTCGTCCACGATTGGCCCTAAAATTTTGCAGGGTCCGCACCACACCGCCCAAAAGTCAACCATTACCGGCAAATCTGAAGTTAAAACTTCCTTGTCAAAATTACTCTCATTTAGTGTAATTTCAGCCATAGTAGTTAAGGTTAATTGTAATTTATCCAGCACCTTTCTTAATATTCCGCTCCGAATTGTTGAGAGGATAAATAAGCTTTCTTCCTGTGAGGTATTAAACCCTGCAGGAAGGTGCTGAATTTATTGCCTAAGCCTAATTATTTTATCCACAAATGAACATGCTGTCAAGAATGCTATAATTGATATAAGTTAAATATTGGGTAATGCTGAAAACAAAAATTAAAAATACATTTTTGCTGTGGTTGTCGGTAATTTTAATAATGGTTGCCGCGCAGATCGCGGTTTTTTTGATGCAAAAATCAGAAATTGTGATAATCGCAGAAACAAAAGCCCAGCCCCAGGTGTTGGGCGATATAACCTATATTCGCGGACCGGCTGTACAAAATGATCTTAACCAAACGTTGCAAAAAACCAGCTTGCCGGACTTAAAAAATGTAAAAGCGACAAGTTATTTGGTTTTTGATTTAGAAAGCGGACAGGATTTTTTACAAAAAAATATTGAAAAAAAATTATCCATTGCCAGCTTAACTAAACTAATGACCGGACTTATTGCGTACGAGCAGTCCGATCTGAACCAATACATTACAATAACTCAGGCGGACAACATGGAAATTAAGCCTTCTTTAGGCCTTAAATATAGCGATAAAGTAAAGGCCATCGATGTATTTAACGCTATGCTAATCGGTTCTACAAACGACGGCGCTTTAGCTTTGGCTCATTTTGCCAGCGGATCTACTGTAGATTTTGTAAAACTTATGAACCAAGAAGCGGAAAAACTGGGTATGGAAAAT
The DNA here is from genome assembly GCA_021791515.1 of bacterium. GTDB lineage: Bacteria > Patescibacteriota > Doudnabacteria > UBA920 > UBA920 > PALSA-1336. The sequence continues at coordinate 12,306 of JAJYWK010000038.1, forward strand.
TCACGTTTTTCAAACCCAATCGGCTTTGACAGCAACCAAAACTATTCAAGCGCTAATGACCTGAAAAAATTGGTTTCCGTAACAGAAAATTTGGCGGCATTCAAAGTTTTGGGCAAGCGCTTGTCTTATGAGTTTTCGGGCAGTTTAAATCAAACTTACAGGACCGAAGCCACAAACAAGTTGATCGCTTCTTATCCGGATTTAGAAGCCATCAAAACGGGCTATACAGCCAATGCGCGCGGGGTTATGGCAACAAAACTAAATGCTTTTAACCGCCAAATTATAATTTTAGTGCTGGATAGCCCGGACCGCGAGAGTGATACTTTAGAACTAAGAAAAGCAATATTGGAAAATTTTAGCCCCTAAAACCATAGAAGCCAGATACAAAGCATTGAGCCGCTCTTGCTTAATAATCAGGAATGGAGCTTTAAAATTTGAGTTATCGGGTTGTATTTAAAAAATAACGAGAATTTTGTGGTATAATTAAGGCGTTATGGGTTTTCCACCGCTAATTAAAATTTTCACTTTAAGTTCGCTGGCTTTTATTGTGGCTTTTGCCGCTACACCGATTTTTACCCGGTTTCTTTATAAAAATCGTTTGGGCAAACAAATTCGAAATGATGGCTCCACGCCGCTGTTTTCCGAAATGCACAAAAAGAAGGCCGGAACCCCGACCATGGGCGGAATTTTAGTTTGGGGCACGCTTTTGGCTTTAATGTTAGTATTTTGGTTTCTTGACCGAGTTTTGCATATTTCTTTTTTCCAAAACCTGGACTTTTATTCCAGAAAAGAAACATTGCTGCCTTTAGGGGCGCTGCTCGGAGCTTCAATAGTCGGAATGGTAGATGACTTTTTAGACATCAGACAAAAGGGCCACAATGGCAGGGGATTAAGATTCCGCTTTAAGCTCATTCTTTACGCTCTGGTTGCCGCTATAGGCGCTTGGTGGTTTTATTTTAAGCTTGGCTTTGATTACATTTACGTTCCTTTTTCAGGCAATTTGCACTTAGGCTGGTTTTTTATCCCGTTTTTCATTTTGGCGGTAGTAGGCATAAGCTCATCTGTAAATTTAACCGACGGCCTGGACGGCCTGGCCGGGGGGGTACTGATGATAGCTTTTTTTGCCCTGGGGCTGATAGCATTTTTGCAGGGGAAGCATGATCTGACAGCTTTTATTGGGGTCGTTTGCGGGGGGCTGTTGGCGTTTTTATGGTTTAACGTTTACCCGGCAAGATTTTTTATGGGCGATACCGGGTCCATGGGATTGGGAGTACTGCTCGCTGTGGTTGCCTTTTTAACCAATACCCTTATACTTTTAATTTTTATCGGGTTTATATTTTTTGCCGAATCAATCAGCTTTTTTTTGCAGCTGTTTTGGAGAAAAATCTTCAAAAGGAAATTGCTTTTATCCGCGCCTTTGCACCACCACCTAGAAGCGCTTGGCTGGCCGGAAACCAAAGTAACCATGCGGCTGTGGATTATTGCCGCGGCCATGAGTATTATTGGCGTAATAGTGTATTTTATAGGATGAAGCCAATGACAAAAATTAAAAAAATAATAAAAATGACAAGAATGTAGACAAATTAGGCGGCTCTCTATTTTTGTCATTTATGTCAATTTTGTCATTTTTGCTCATTTCAATTTATGTACTCTCTTTTAATAAAAAATGCGATAGTTTATGACGGAACGGGCAAGCCCGGCGAGGTTTTGGATGTGGCGGTGCAGGGGGACGAAATTGCCAATGTGGCTTTTAATATTAAATCCTACGCCCAAAATGTAATTGACGCCAGCGGCAAAATTTTAGCCCCCGGTTTTATTGATTTACAAAATCACAGCGACGTTTATTTTCAATTGTTTGACAATCCTTCCTTAGACAGCTTAATTACCCAAGGGTATACCACGATTTTAGTAGGCAATTGCGGCGCGTCTTTGGCGCCGCTGCTTACGCATGAAGCTTTGCTGTCAATCCAAAAGTGGCACAGCTTGGAAGCGGCCAATATTAATTGGCAATCATTTTCAGAATTTATTGAAACCCTGTCCAAGCAGCGTTTGGCCTGTAATGTTGCAAGTCTGGTGGGCTATTCCACTTTGCGCCGGGCAGTGGTGGGAGACCAAATTCGCTCACTGGAAAAAAATGAGCTACAGGCTTTAAAAAACGCGTTAAGAGAAAGCATGGAAGCCGGCGCATTCGGGCTTTCAAACGGACTTTCCTACGCGCATGAAATTATCGTATCCGAACTGGAACTGTTTGAATTGGCTAAAATCGTGAAGGCCCAAAACGGCCTGTTTTCCGTGCACTTGCGCAGCGAAGGCAGTGAAATTATTGAAGCGCTGGATGAGGCGCTGGACATTGCCAGAAGCACCGAAGTTAATTTAAAAATTTCCCATCTCAAATTAAGAAACGAACAAAATTGGCCAAAATTTCCCGAGATGGTAAGTGCAATTGATACTGCCTACCATCAGGGTATTAATGTTCACTTTGATGTTTACCCCTACGACACAATCTGGCAGGCCCTGTATGGCTATTTGCCCAAGTGGGCCATTGAGGGCGGCCGCGCGATTTTACTGAAGCACTTCGCGGATCCGGTGCAAAAAAATAAAATTTTGATGTATCTAAACAATACTGGGGTAAAATTTGCGGATATAGAAATCGCTTCCACGGCCAATAAACTGAATTTTACGGGCAAGACAATCGGCCAAATCGCAAAAAATATGGAATGCTCGTCGGAGCAGGCGGTGTTGCACGTTCTGGAAAACGGCGGCAGTGAAATTTTAGTATTTGAAAAAAATTTGGACTCCTTGGCAGTGAACCAATTGCTGCGGCATCCGCTTTCTTTTGTCGGCACGGACGGAGCCGGCTTTAGCAATAAAGAAGCGGGCAAATTAGTACATCCGCGCTGTTTTGGCTCGGCTACAAAATTTTTAAAACAAACAATAAGTACCGGCGATATGGATTTGTCCGCCGCAATTAAAAAGCTTACTTTTGGACCGGCAAAAAAATTGGGCTTAAAAAAACGCGGGGAAATAAAAGTCGGAAGCTTTGCGGATTTGGTCTTGTTTGATAAAGAAAAAATTTCAGACAATGCCACGTACCAAAATCCCTTCCAGTTCAGTTCCGGGATAGAATATGTATTCGTAAACGGCAAGGCCGCCGTGGCAGACGGTAAAATTACCGGGCAGTTGCCGGGATATACTTTAAGAAAAAGTTAATTAGTTAAATTAAATCCCGCTTATAAGGCGGGATTTTTTATTAACCGTTAATTATGGTAAAATAAAGTCATGAATTTGCAAGATTTGAAAGGTAAGCTTGTTGCAATTTTGGGCTATGGCACAGAGGGCAAAGCTGTCGCCGCCTATTTGATTAAGCACGGCATTAAGCCGGTTTTGTTTGACCAAAAACCTTGGGCAGAGTGGTCGGCGGGTGATCAACTGGCAATTAAAAAGCTGGAAGTTAATTTTATTTTTGGTCCTGATTGTTTTAAGGAATTAACGGGGTTTGGTGTTGTTTTCCGCAGTCCGGGAATATCACATAAAAAGCTACAAGCTGCTAACTACAAGCTGTCGGCGATTACCTCCCAAACCAAATGGTTTTTTGAGCACTGCCCGGCAAAAATCATCGGCGTCACCGGGACAAAAGGCAAAGGGACTACGGCGGCTTTAATATATGAGATGTTGGGTTTGCAATCTCAAATCTCAAATCTAAAATCTAAAATCCATCTAACCGGCAATATTGGCAAAATCCAGCCGTTGGAAATTCTTGATAATTTAACTGCCGACGACTGGGTAGTTTACGAACTTTCCAGTTTTCAACTCCAGGATTTAACTCAAAGCCCGCATATTGGAGTGGCGCTGATGATTACCAGCGAACATTTGGATTATCACCAAGACCACAAGGAATACGTTGAGGCCAAGTCGGCGATCACTAAATTTCAAAAGGCTGATGATGCGGCTGTAATAAATGCGGATTTCAAAAATTCAATAAACATCGGCAAACTAGGTAACGGTAAAAAGCTGTATTTTAGCAGGCGAACCGAAGTTGAAAAAGACTGTTATATAAGAGATGGCGATATTGTCATCGCCAGATCCGACTTCCGACTTCCGACCTCTGACCTTCAGCTTCGCGGCGAGCATAATTGGGAAAATATAATGGCCGCGATTTTAGCCGCCAGGGCGGCCGGGGCAAGTGACGATGCGATTAAGCAGGCCATAAAAAATTTTAAAGGCCTGGAGCATCGCTTGGAGTTTGTGGCGGAGAGAAATGGCGTGAAATTTTACAACGATTCTTTTTCTACCATTCCGGAAACCGCCATTGCGGCGATTAACTCCTTTAAAGAGCCTGAAATTTTAATTTTAGGCGGGTCGGAAAAAAAATCAGACTTTAGCGAATTGGGTAAAACTATTCAAGACGCCAAAAACATCAAGGCCGTAATATTAATCGGCGAAGAAGCGCCCCGCATTAAGCAAGAAATTCACAAATTTGCCGGCCAAATACTGGAAGGGGCAAAATCTATGGAAGAAGTATTTGTTCAAATAAAATCAATCGCGGCAAAAGGCGATGTTATTATTTTGTCTCCTGCCTGCGCCAGTTTTGATATATTTAAAAATTACCAAGACAGGGGAGTGCAATTTAAAAATTCCGCAAACCAATTTTAATGCGAAAAACAGCTTTTGAAAAAATTGATTACATTATGCCGCTGATTATCGGCGGGCTTTTAACCTTTGGGTTAATGGTGCTTTACTCCGCCTCCACCGTGCAATCTTTTGCCAATTTTGGCAACACCAGCTATTACATTTTGCACCAGCTGCTATATGGAGCCGGCATTGGCCTGGTGGCCTTGGTAATTTGCTCAAAAATTGATTATCACATTTGGCAAAAATACCTCGGTTTTTTAATTGGCCTTTCCCTGTTGTTGCTGTTAATGGTTAAAATTCCAGGCTTAGGTTTTGAATCGGGAGGCGCAACCCGTTGGCTGCATATAGGCGCCTTTACTTTTCAGCCGGCCGAACTGGCCAAATTGGTTATAATTATATATTTGGCTTCTTGGGTTGAAAAAAAGAAAAACCATCTGCACGATTTTTATTCTGGGGTGTTGCCGTCTCTTATAATTGTCGGCTTGTTTTCCGCGCTGATTTTATGGCAGCCGGACTTAGGCACTATGTTAATTTTGCTGCTTGTGGCGTTTTTTATGCTGTTTACTGCCGGCATCCCCTGGAAATATTTTTTTTACAGCATTATCTCCGGCAGCCTGGCGCTTTATTTGTTAATTAGACTGGAACCTTACCGGGTAAGACGCTTAACCACCTTTTTTAATCCTGCCTTCGACCCAAAAGGAATTAGTTACCAGATTAACCAGGCTTTATTAGCGATTGGTTCGGGCAGTTTGTTTGGTTTTGGCTATGGACTTTCGCGGCAAAAACATTATTATCTTCCAGAGGTAATTAATGATTCAATTTTCGCAGTAATGGCTGAGGAGCTGGGTTTTTTTAGGGTTATAATTGTAATTTTTTTGTTTGTACTTTTCGCGGTAAAAGGCGCGCAAATCGCGAAAAAAGCCCCGGATATGTTTGGTAAAATGGTCGCGATTGGAATTACCTCCTGGATTGTACTGCAGGCGGCGGTAAATATTGGAGCAATGGTTAATATTTTGCCATTAACAGGAATACCTTTGCCGTTTTTTTCTTACGGCAGTACTGCTTTAATAGCCAACTTGGCCGCAGTCGGCATTTTATTAAATATTTCAAAGCATTCCGGAAAAGTTAATTCCATTTAATCTATGCCAGCTGTAAAAAAAATCAAAATTTACACCAGTAACCGCAATTTTTTAACTGCCGACATTGGCGCCGTTAAAAAGGCCCGGAATTTTTTTGAGCAAATTACCTATTTGTTTTTTGCTTTTTTTTATTTAGTCGGCTTAGGGGTTTTAAAAACCGCGAGAGGCATTCTTATGGTCTGTTTTTATACTGGAAGCTGGGTGGTAAATTTTACTATTTCAACATACCGCGGCGCAAGGAATGACATAATCAAAACCAAAACAACTTTTGGGTACAGAACCGAACTTTTATTCAGCCGCCAGTTTCTTCGCTCCTTGGCCATGTTTGCCCTGGTGGCCGCTTTAGGCTGGGGCGCCGTAACTTCCCTAGGGTTAATTGCCAAAGCCATAAATTTAAAAGACCGGATTATTCGCACAGCGCTTATCGGCAACCTTTATTTGGATCAGGCTAAAAATTCCTTGGCAGCTCAGGATTTCAGCGGCGCGGGAAACAAATTTTCGCTGGCTTATAAAACTTTCACTCAAAGCCGGGATGATATGCAGCAAAGCAGTAAGGCTTTACAAGGCCTTTTGAACTTGGTTCCGCAAAAGCAGGACGCCGACCGCCTACTGGAAGCCGCTCGGCTAATTTCTTCGGCAGGCCAGGATTTTATAATTTTAAGCGATCATGCCAGCGGTTTTAAAATTACCGCCCAGGGCCTCCAAAGCAGCCCTAGCACAACCGGGCAGCAGAACCTTAAGGAAATCCAAAACGACATTAATGTCATCCAAAGAAAAATTGAGCTCGCCAATTTTAATATTAATAATGTAAACGAAAACAATTTGCCGCAAGACCGCCGTGGGCAATTTTTAGAATTAAAAAACAAGCTTAACACTGCCGACTTAGCTTTAAAAAATCTGCAAACCATGACCAATTTTGTCGTCACCGCTTTGTCCGGCGAAAAAACATTGCTGGTTTTATTTGAAAATAACAACGAATTAAGGGCCGCCGGCGGTTTTCCCGGCACCTACGGGCTTATTAAGCTAACAGACGGCAGAATTTCGAGTTTGAAAATCAGCAGTATCTACGATTTAGACGGGCAGCTAAAAGAAATTATCCGTCCGCCCGGGCCGCTATCAAATGTAAACGACCGATGGTATTTAAGAGACAGTACTTGGTTTGCGGACTTTCAGCAAAGCGCGCGAAAAGTTATGTCGTTTTACGAAAAAGAGGGAGGTGAAACTCCGGATATGGTGTTGGCATTAACGCCTAATTTGATTGTAGATTGGCTAAAAATTACCGGGCCGGTAAAACTGAACAACCCTCCGCTTACATTAAACGCGGATAATTTTGTGGAAATTATTCAGGCCGCAACCACCGAAAGCCAAAATTTGCCAACCAATGCGCCCAAACAGCCGTTGGCCGACTTATTCCCTCTGCTTTTGCAAAAAATCAGCGCGCTAAGCGAAGCTGATTTTGCCGCTATAATTTTTAGCATTCAGCAAAATTTGAATAACAAACAGGTTGCGCTTTTTGCCAGAGATCCCGCTTTGCAAAAGCAAATACTTAATTTGCGCTGGAGCGGAGAAATAATTGATACTGACCGCGATTATTTGGCAGTGGTTGCTAGCAATTTAGGGGGTACAAAAACCGACCTTGCCATAGAACAGCAAATAAAACTTACAACCAGCATTTCGGCCGACGGCAGTTTAATAAATGATCTGGAAATTACCCGGACCAATAAGATGCCCAAACTAAAGGGCACGCGGAACGAAAGTTACTTGCGAATTTTTGTGCCCGAAGGCAGCCAGCTATTAAGCAACATTGGATTTGACGCAAAGTCCCTGAGTTTTCCAGCGGATTTAAATTATAAAATAGATGAAGACTTGAGAGAAATTGAAAAAACTTCGTCGATTGACGTGGTTAGCCAAACTACCGTTGGCCGGGAAGCGGGCAAAACTTTTTTTGGCAATTGGCAAATTTTAGAAGGCGGCGAAAGTAAAACAATAAAATTAAGCTACAAGCTGCCGTTTAAACTTAACTCCATTGACCGTTTTAGCTTGCTTTTTCAAAAACAAATCGGCGGCAATAATTCTAAAGTCAACTGGCAATTAAATTTTCCGAATCGCCAGACAGTTTGGCAGAATTTTGATCCTAGCAAAACCGACACAGACACTATAAGTTCTGATATACTATTGGATAAAGATTATTTTTTGGGCCTGGTTTTGCAAAAGAGATAATGTCTACGATGTCCATTAAATGCTAAATAAATTAAAGAACCTAGAATTGAATTTTACCGTAAGCAAAGCCGCTATGATTGTCGGAGTTTTTACTTTGGCTTCCCGCCTGGTGGGGCTGCTTCGCGACCGGCTGTTTGCCAGCCATTTTGGGGCCGGGGATACTTTGGATATTTATTATGCCGCTTTCCGCATCCCGGATTTTGTTTTTAATTTGCTGATTTTAGGCACGCTTTCGGTGGCCTTTATTCCGGTTTTTACGGAACAATTGCTTAAAGACAAGGCAGAGGCCAACAGAACCGCAAATACCGTGCTGAATTTGTCGTTTATTGCAATGTCTGTAATTTGTTTGGCGTTAATGTTCTTTGCCGAACCTTTGACTCATTTGCTTGTGCCGGGTTTTAGCGGACAAAAATATCTGGACACCGTGAGCCTCACGCGCATTTTTTTGCTTTCCCCGATAATTTTTACCGTTTCCAACCTTTTTACCAGCGTGCTAAACGCGCAAAAAAAATTCCTGATTGCCAATTTGGCCCCCATAATGTACAATCTCGGAATTATTTTTGGCCTGCTGGTTCTGTATCCGGTTTGGGGTCTTAAAGGCTTGGGCGCCGGCGTGATAGTAGGAGCTTTGCTTCATTTAGTTGTTCAATTGCCGGTTGCGGTTTCTTTGGGCTTTAGCTGGCAGCCGGTTTTGGATTTAAAAAACGCGGCCGCGCAAAAAATCATAAAATTATTTTTACCGCGCATTTTGGGCGTGGACAATTCCCAAATCAGCCTCCTTGTCGGTTCAATTGTAGGCTCAATTTTAGCCAGCGGTTCCATTGCGGTATTTAATTTGGCCAACAATTTGCAGGCTGTGCCTTTGGGCGTGTTTGCCATTGCCACGGCCGTGGCAATCTTCCCCCTGCTTTCCGAATTTTATGCCAAGCGGGACGTTGTAAATTTTACCGAAAGCCTGCGGGCATCCATTACTCAAATTTTGTTTTTTATGATTCCCTGCGGTATTTTGCTGCTTTTGTTCAGGGCTCACGTTGTGCGCTTGGCTTTTGGCGCCGGCAAATTTGATTGGGACGCTACCATTTTGACTTTTAATACTTTAGGGATGTTTGCCTTATCGCTTTTTGCCCAGGGCCTAAGCCCGCTTTTGGCGCGGGCGTTTTACGCGCGGCAAAATACCACTGTTCCGGTTTTTACCGGACTTTGCACGATGGCTTTAAACGCAATATTGGCATATCTTTTTGGAAGACAGTTCGGTGTGGCCGGGATGGCCGCCGCATTTTCCATTGCCAGCATATTTAACGCTTTAGTCTTATTTATTATTATCAGGCTCAGGCTCAAAACCGAACTTGCGGCGGCGGAAGAAAGTGCCGTGATTCACAATTTCGACCAAAATTTGCTGGACAGCGTCTTTAGAATTATTGTGGCCAGCATAATTATGGGTCTTTCCGGCTATGGCGCTTTGTACGCTTTGGCGCATTTTATTAGCACTAATACTGGAATCGGCCTTTTGTTGCAGGCGGGCCTGGCCGGATGTTTTGCCATAGCTATGTTTTTTATCACGGCGGATTACTTAAAAATCCCTCAGGCGCGGAAAATTATAAAAACAATTTTTGCATAAGCTCACATACATATTGCACTCCTTGGTTTAGCTAACCAGGAGTGTTTTTAGTATGAGGATACAATCAAAAATCAGGGGTTGCCGGGGGTTTTACC
>JAJYWK010000004.1 GCA_021791515.1 bacterium
GGAACCCCTGCGGTAATCTTTAGTCATACTCCTAGTATACTAGAAGTTATCGCCTGAAGGCGAGGGTATCCACCCACCCAAATAGGGACTATGAAAAAAGTCTAAAAATAATTTTAAGGAATTTAAAAATATTGAGTTAAGGGATTTTGGGCAAAAGGAAAACGCGGGGCAGTGTGGCTGGTACTGCTCCCGCGTTTTTAGAATGTTTGCGCTTGTGTGATTGCCCGCGGGTTGCCATCCCGCGGGAGGAGTGGCTGGCTGTTAGTCGCCGTATGTCTTGCCGGAGCGGGACGGAAGTCCCGTCCGGATTCGACACGGCCGGCGGCGGATGGCGTAGAGACCGAACAGGCCTGCAGCCATCATCGCGTACGTGGCGGGCTCGGGCACCCCGGACGGTTGTCCGTACCGGTTCCAGTCGTAGACGTAGTGGCCGGCGTCGGGGGTGAGAGTGGAGAACGCGTTTTCCCAGTTGCCGGAGTTGTAATACTCTCCGAACAACATTGTCATCCACCAGCCCGAACCGTTGTAGTCGTACTGGTTTGAACTCCACCACCAGACGTCCTGGTGGCACCAAGCTCCAGTGCAGGCCCAGGTGTAGATGGAGTTCCACAGGGTGTGGTTGGTCTGGGTGTCCGCCCCACCCCAGGAGTTGCCAAAGCCGTTGGTGTCGAGGCTCTGGCCTGTCCACGAACCCAGTGACTGGTTGTAGTAGTCGCTGAAATTCCATCCGCCGCCGCTGTCTGGGGTAGACCAACTTGAGCCGAGGCCGTTGCCCCAGCCGTAATTGTAGTACTCCTGCTTGCCGGCGGACACCCATGAGGTGCCGCCGTAAGAGCTGGAGTCCGACCAGGTTGTATCCTGGCGGACGCCAGAACTCCACCAGTTGGAGAAATCGCAAAGGGTGGTGGATCCGGCGAGCGTACAGGATGAGCTTCCGCCCCAGTTGTCATACAAGGGAGTGGTCACGGTTAGCGATGCGGCCGTGGCCAACGAGGCTAGGGCGAGAATCAGAATCGCGATCGAGAAGAAGTTGCGCACGATACCTCCTTATGGTTGTGCGGTTGTGGCGTGCCGTGTAGCGACGCCAAAGTTTATTCGGTTTGGCTTTTTACGGCCAAGAAATAACGGAACAGTCCGTTATAAAACTATCCTGCGCCGAACTCACAGAATAATCTATAATTATACACCTTTTTGGGGAATTTGTCAAGAGAAAAAATAAAAATCCTTACAAATAAGGGTTCTGGGTAAATCGTATTTATGAGATTATTCTCCCGACAAGTCGGGATCAGAATGACGCATACTAGGTGTTTTATCGTTTGGTGATTTTCTTTCCCGCATGGCGGGCAGGGACGCGCAAAGAGGCGGCGTGCATGCGCATACGCGGGCGCTTTTTTATTTCGCGGAGTTTTGCCTTGGTTAAATACTCATCCGTCGATTTTTTCCTCATAGCTTAGGGGTTTAAGAAAGGGATCCCTCTCCGCCCGAGGCGGATCGGATGGCGGCCAAAAAGAAAATCTATCTTTTGGCTGTCACTTTTTTGCGCGTAGGGGTTTGAGTACGCTTATGGTATAATTATAACATTAAATTTTGATGTCTTCCGGCGCTAAGGGATTCCTCCGCCTCGGCTCGACCAGCCTCGACTAGACGTCGAGTCTAGGCAGGCGCCGAGACGAGACGGGTCGCTACGCTCGGAATGACGGGGAGAAGGGTATGAAAAAAGCATTAGTTATTATCATCGTATTATTTGTCTTAGGCGGCGGCGGGTATTATCTTTACCAAAAAAATCAGACCAAGGCTCCGGGAGAAGATCAGGCTTTAAGCCAACAAACTCCTCCGCCGGCAGATGACAACCAGGCCGCGCCAGCTGTTCCGTCTAATACTAATCCAGCCAACCCGACTTCCGCGCCCAAAGGAACGTTTTCTAGCGGCGAGGGCGAACCGGCCGCGCCGGACATTCAGGTCTGGGAGGTGGGTTTTGACGGCGAGCAGTTTACGCCAAAATCAGTCAATATTAAAGTTAATGACTGGGTGTTTTTTAAGAACAAGAGCTCGGTGGATTTTTGGCCGGCTTCCAATCCGCATCCAACGCACACCGGCTATTCTGACTTTGACGCAGGAAAAAAGATTGCCGCGGGCGCAACTTTTAAGTTTCAATTTACCAAGGCCGGTTCTTGGGGTTATCACGATCATTTGAATCCCTCTATTGGCGGAACTGTGGTAGTGAAATAGATGACGGTGATTAGTGGACAGTAAAAACAGGAGCACTCTTTTTGTTTTAAAGAATTTTTATTACAACATAAAACTAAGCTGGAAGAGGGGACACCTCTTCCAGCAGGGCTGGATTCAACCCTCTAACGCAAATTCGGATTGATTAATAATTGACTAAAAGCCTCATCAGGTTTTAGGTATTGGAGGGCTTTTCTCGGCCGGTCGTTCATCTGGTCTTGTACGCGTTTGATTTCCTCTCTGCTGACGGTCCGAAAGTCTATGCCTTTGGGAAAGTATTGCCTGATGAGCCCGTTGGTATTTTCGTTAGTGCCCCGCTGCCAGGGAGAGCGCGGGTCGGCAAAGTAAACCCGAACCTTGGTATTTTGAGTAAATAATTTGTGTTGTGCCATTTCCGCGCCTCGGTCATAAGTCAAAGTTTTCTTTAAGTGTTTTGGAATCTTTTTAATTGCTTTGGCAAATTCAGTCCTGACGGTTAAGGCATCATGGCCGGTTAAAGGAACGAGTAGCAGATAGCGCGTAGTTCTTTCCACTAACGTCCCCATTGCGGTATTGCTCCTTTTACTGCCCATTATGAGGTCGCCCTCCCAATGGCCAGGTATTATGCGGTCTTGTACTTCCTCGGGACGCTCGGAAATGCTAAGAAAATCAGTAATTGTGGAGCGTTTAGCGTGAACGGCTTTTCTGTTATGCCTGTATTTCCGTTCCTGCCTTAAACATTTTAAAAGTTCTTTTTTCAAGCTTCCCCGAGGTAAGCAGTAAAGGTAAGTGTAAATTGTTTCGTAAGAGGCTCTCATAATCATGTCAGTAGCATAATCCGTCTTTAGCCGCTTGGCAATTTCCTCCGGCGACCATTTTAGCCTTAATTTTTCCAATACATAATCTTTAAGTAAATTGTTCCTATCTATTTTTTTAAGTTGTTTCTGTCTGTGGCGGATATTTAAAGCTTTCTGATCAGCTCTGGCCGCACGGTAGCATCGTTTGGATTTACAGTTGGCCTTAACTTCCCGTGACACTGTGCTTACCGGTCTGTTGATGTTATGGGCAATGTGGCTTAATGTCCACTGAGCCGCTAAACCTCTGCTAATCTCCTCCCGATCACTCATTGTTAACCTAATGTATTTGTTCATGGCAAAACCTTAATATATTTTCCGGTTTTGCGATAGTCCTTTGAACCCAGCAGGATGGTTTTTGCCCAAAGGCTAAAATAATGTTATGATAAATCATCAAGTTTTCTCTTTTTATGATAGATTATTGGCAAACTTTTGGGCATCATCAGGCAAAAAAAATTTTGGGCAAACAGCTGCAAAACGACACGTTGTCCCAGAGTTATTTATTTTTGGGCCCTGAAGGCATTGGTAAGAAAATGCTGGCTTTGGAGCTGGCAAAAAAAATTTTGTATGGTAGCGCAGGTAGCGCGGAGTCATCGGATATTGATAAAGATCGAGTAAATCTTTTGCGTTCGACCTTTTCCGCCCCGACTGCTGTCGGGGCACCCTCTCCACGCCTGGAGAGGGGAAATATAGAAAAGCTATATAGCCATCCCGATTTTTTAATGCTCGATTTAGGCGCGGAGGAAATTCCGGTGGCATCTGCCTTGGATTTTTTAAGCAAGATTGCATTTAAACCGTTTGTCGGGGCCAAAAAAGTCGCCATTATTAATAACGCGGAAAATTTGAATCTCCAAAGCGGCAACGCGCTTTTAAAGACTTTGGAAGAACCCAGTGAGAGTTCGGTGATAATTTTAGTGGCCAATTCCAGGCAAATTTTGCCAACTATAATGTCGCGGTGCCAGGTGTTGAATTTTAGCCCGCTTGATAACGAAACCCTCACACAGTTTGCCCAAGCGGAAAATTTAAAAATCAGTCCGGAAATATTGGCTTTAAGTTTTGGCAAAATCAGTCGGTTGAAGAAATTACACAGCGATGAAGCTTATTTATTAAGCCAGAAAATGTTGGTTGAGGAATATCGGCAGATTGCGAAATTAAGCAGGGGCGAGAGGCTGTTAAAAATCAGCGAACTTGCGGAAAAAGAAACTGACGAACTTGTCCGGGATTTTATTGCCTGGCTAAACTGGCAGGCCGGAGAATTATTTAGCCAGCCTAAAGAATTTTACCGCCTTCAGGTTTTAACGGACGCTTTGGCCGGACTGGCGGCAAATTTCAACAAGAAATTAGTTTTGCAGAAGTTAGTATTAAAAATATAATAGAATCCGAATACTGCGAATGCTACAATCCGAATGACCCGAAAAAGTTTAGCCAAAGTTTAGGAGCATTCGGATACTAATTCGGGGCATTTGGATTATAATCTTATGAAAAATAAAAAAATCGTTTCATTAATTGCTATTGCTTTTTTAGCGGCCGGGTGCAATTTGCTTTCCCAAAACCTGCCTGCCGGGGTGGTTAAAACCGTTAACGGCGGAGCGGACTGGAGGTTTAGTAACGCCTTAAAAGGCGGCAATGCCACGGGCCTGTCCGGTCAGAATATTTCCAAACTGGCTTTTGATCCTTTAAACAGGCAAACAGTTTATGCCTCGTCTTTTGTTGACGGCTTATTTAAATCGGAAGACGCGGGCGCCAACTGGAGCAAGGTACTATCTAAAATCGCGGTCTATGATTTTGTTGTTAATCCCCAGGATACCAAAGTAATTTATGCCGCGGGTTTTTACGCCGATAAGGGCAAGGTGTTAAAGACCGTGGACGGGGGCGGCAGCTGGACCGATGTGCCCGGCTACACCGGCGTGAATGCCAACACTCCGTCATTAGCCACAGTAAGGGCCATTGCCCTTAATCCCTTAAATCCCAACCAGCTGGTTATTGGAACCGCTGACGGCAATTTGAATAAAAGCGCGGATGGCGGCTTAAGCTGGCAGTTTGTAAAAGATTTTAAAGATCAAATTAACAAATTGGTGTGGCAGGACAAAATTTATGTTTTGTTAAAGAGCCAGGGGCTGTTTGCGGCTACGGATTTGGGCGCGAGCTTTAATGAAGCAAGCGCCGGATTGGGAAAGACAAACATTATTGGTTCGGCTGGCTATTCTCCTAGCGGCATCAGTATTTTTCGCCAATTATATGTGGACAGCTTTGCGCCGAATTTGATGTATTTGGCCACCGATAAAGGCCTGTATAAAACAGTGGACGGGAAGACTTGGAATTTGGTTAATTTGCCGGTAAAATCAGACCAGGCCAATGTGCGGACGGTTACGGTTTCTAAAAGCAGTAGTAATCTTGTTTTTAGTAGCGTTGGGTCCACCATTTATAAATCCTTAGACGGCGGCCAAACCTGGCAGACGCAGGGGCTGACGACCGCGGGGTATATAAGTTGCCTGCTCATAGACCCGCAAATGCCGCAGATAGTTTATGGGGGAGTGTATAATACGCAATAATGTAAAATGAAAAAATTAAAATTAAAAATGCAGGTGTTTTTGCGAAGCAAAAACTCTATAATTTTTATACTTTGATATTTAAATTTTGAATTTTTATGATTGATCAAATCCTCAACCACAATAAAGAACATTTTGAAAAAGCCTTGGAGCACTTTGCCCATGAATTGTCTTCCGTGCGCACCGGCCGGGCCAACCCGGCGCTGCTTAATACCGTAGTAGTGGAAAGCTATGGAAGCAAAATGCCGCTTGAACATGTAGCTTCGGTTACTGTATCGGACGCCAAAACTTTGGTAATTTCGCCGTGGGACAAGGGGCAATTGCAGGCCATTGAAAAAGGGATTCAAATGGCGAATTTGGGTTTTAATCCTTCCAATGACGGCGTGGTTATTAGAATTACTTTACCGGCGTTAAATGAGGAGCGCAGGAAGGAAATGGTAAAATTAGTCGGCCAGATTGCGGAAAAGGGAAAAATCGGAATTAGAAACGCCCGCGAAACTGCGCATAAAGAAATGAAAAAAGCGGAAAGCGAAAGTAAAATCAGCAAGGACGAACTTCAAGTCGGCCAAAAGAAACTGCAGGAAGTGGTGGATAAATACAATGAGGAAATTAAAAAACACGCGGAAGCGAAAGAGAAAGAAATAATGACAGTTTAGATATTTAATATTTAGGATGTAAGATTTATGATTTTAACAATCATTATTTTTATTTTAATTCTCGGACTGCTCGTGCTGGTGCACGAGTTTGGGCACTTCATCGTCGCCAAAAAAAGCGGGATGCGGGTGGAGGAGTTTGGTTTTGGGTTTCCTCCAAGGATCGCGGGAATACAAAAGGTTGATGGGAAGTGGAGATGGGTGTGGTTTCATCGCAAGTCTTTAACCTCTCCCCCGACCCCTCTCCATGAATTGGAGAGGGGGGGTCGAGATGGAACCATTTATTCCATCAACGCCATACCGCTGGGCGGATTTGTCCGAATTTTAGGCGAGAACAACGAGCACGAAGACAACCCTCAAAGTTTTATTAACAAGCCTTTTTGGCCTCGGTTTTTAACTTTGGTGGCCGGCGTGGTAATGAATGTAATTTTGGCTTGGGCGCTTTTATCCGTTGGCTTAATGGTTGGTTTGCCGGCGGCGGTAAACAGCATAAGTGATGTACCGGCGGGCGCGAAGTTCAGCAATCAGCAGTTGGCCATTTTGGAAGTGGTGCCGGGCTTGCCGGCAGACAGGGCAGGGCTAAAGGCGAATGATATTTTAATCGCGATTGATGGAAATAAATTTTTGTCTGTGGGCGAAATTCAAAGCTATGTTAAAGCCCGCGCCGGACAGTCGGTGGATTTTGAGGTGCGCAGGCAGCAGTTAGATCAGCACATTCAAATCATCCCGTCAGCTAATCCGCCGGAAGGACAGGGTCCAACCGGCATTGCGCTGGCTATGGTGGGCAGGCTACAATACCCTTGGTATCAAGCTTTGTGGGAAGGGGGAAAAACCACTTTTTCCGTCCTTGGGGGCATATTTAGCGGTTTGTATCAGCTGATTGTTTCACACGCGGGGTTTGCTTCTTTAGGCGGGCCGGTCAAAATTGCCAAGCTCACGGGCGAGGTGGCGGGGATGGGCTTAATTTATTTAATTCAATTCACCGCGTTTTTGTCTTTAAATTTGGCTGTGCTAAACATCCTGCCATTCCCGGCCTTAGACGGCGGCCGCGTGCTGTTCCTCATCATTGAAAAAATCCGCCGCAAGCGCAACAACCAAAAAGTTGAGCAGTGGGTGAATGCTGTGGGGTTTGTGTTTTTGTTGTTGTTGATGGTGGCGGTAACGGTGCAGGATATTTTTAGAAAATAAAGATTAATGGGACCGATAGGACAAATAAGATTCATCGGACCAATAGGATACATATGCGGCAGTCCAAGTATTTTTTAAAAACCAGCAAGACTACACCGAGCGATGATATTTCTATCAACGCTAAATTATTGGAGCAGGGCGGGTTTGTGCAAAAAGTTTTAGCGGGAGTTTATGACTTTTTGCCTTTGGGTTTAAGAGTTTTGCAAAAAATTGAAAACATTGTACGCGAGGAAATGGACAAAATCGGCAATGAAATGTTTATGCCGGTTTTGCATCCTAAAGAAAACTGGGAAAAAACAGGACGCTGGCAGGGCCTGGACGTTTTGTTTAAAGTTAAATCCCAACACGGCAACGAATACGCGCTGGGGCCGACGCATGAAGAAATTGTTACGCCCGCGGCGCAATCCATTGTCGCTTCTTATAAAGACTTGCCCCTGGCTGTGTACCAAATTCAAACCAAGTTCCGCGACGAGCCGCGGGCGAAATCGGGTCTTTTACGCGGCCGCGAATTTCGGATGAAAGATTTATACAGTTTCCATTCATCCGCCGAAGATTTGGAGGAGTACTATAACAAAAAAGCGATTCCCGCCTATGAAGCAGTTTATAAACGGCTGGGTCTAAATGCGCTTTTAACAGAAGCTTCGGGCGGGACTTTTTCCAAATATTCCCACGAGTACCAGGTGGAAACTGAAAACGGCGAGGACACCATCTACGTTTGCGAAAAATGTAATTTGTCCAAGAACAAAGAAATTTATCAGGAAGGTGCGGAGTGCACCAATTGCGGAAAAACGACATGGCGCGAGACTAAGGGTTCGGAAGTCGGCAACATCTTCAAGTTGCAGGATAAATACTCCAAAGCATTTAATTTGCAATTTACCGATAAAGACGGCAGTAAAAAAATTGTGCTTATGGGCTGTTATGGCTTGGGTACCACCCGGGTGATGGGCGTAATTGTGGAAAAATTTAATGATGCCAAAGGCATAATTTGGCCGGAAGCCGTTGCACCGTTTAAGGTTCATCTTTTAGGTTTAAGCGGTGCCGAAGAAAGAGCGGCAAAAGTTTATAAAGAAGTCAAGAATGTTTTTGGCGAGTCGGAGGTCTTATTTGATGATCGTGAAGTTTCCGCGGGCGTAAAGTTTGCTGACGCCGATTTGATTGGTATACCGTATCGTTTAGTTGTATCGCCAAAAGTTCCGGAGGGCCAGGTGGAAGTTAAAAAACGTAATGCAGAAAAATCAGAAACGGTACCCATTGGCAATTTAGCTCACATACTCAAAAAATAAAATCAGGCCAGCCTAAAACAAAAGAAAATTGTCCAATATTCGGTAAATACATTGGGCTTGTGTTAGAATTATTATTGAATGATTTAACTTAAATGATTTTCGATCGATTTTATCAAAAATTCAGCAAAGATATTGGCATAGATTTGGGCACGGCCAATACTTTGGTTTATGTTAAAGGAAAAGGAATTGTCATTAATGAGCCGTCAGTTGTGGCCGTTAATCAGCGAACCAAACAGATCTTGGCAATTGGTTCGGAAGCCCGCACCATGGTTGGCCGGACGCCGCCGCACATTGTGGCCACCAGGCCGCTGGTGGACGGCGTGATTTCGGATTTTGAAGTCACCGAGGCGATGCTTAGATATTTTATAGACAAGGTTCACTCGCAGGTGTACCCGTTTTTGCGCCGGCCGCGGGTGGTTATTGGCATTCCTTCCGGCGTTACGGAAGTGGAAAAACGCGCGGTGGTGGACGCGGCTATTAATGCGGGGGCGAATCAGGCATTTTTAATAGAAGAGCCAATGGCCGCGGCCATAGGCGCGAGGTTGAATGTGCAGGACGCGCAGGGCTCCATGATTGTGGATATTGGCGGCGGCACTACGGAAATCGCCGTGATCTCTTTGGGCGGTATTGTTGTTTCGCGTTCCTTGCGCATAGCCGGCGATGAAATGGACGGCAATATAGTGCAGTATGCCAGGGAGAATTTTAATTTGTTAATCGGCGAACGCAGCGCCGAGGAAGTGAAAATTAAAATCGGCAGCGCTTTTCCGTTAGAGCGCCAGCTTCATACCCAAATGCGCGGGCGGGATTTGGTTACAGGTCTTCCGAAAGAGGTTTCGATTTCCGACGCGCAGGTGCGGGAAGCGTTAATGCACAGTTTAAAGACCATAGTCAATAATATTAAAGGCGTGATTGAAGAGATTCCGCCCGAACTTATTTCGGATATTATGAATAAGGGAATTATTTTGGCCGGCGGCGGCGCGCTGCTTCGGGATTTGGATAAATTGGTGCATGAAGTAACTGCCATGCCGGTAATGGTGGCGGAGGATTCTTTAACCTGTGTTGCCCGCGGCTGCGGCGTGGTTGTGGAAGATTTGGAAGTCTTAAAAGACGTTCTTGTGCCGACCGGGTTTGAGAAAGTGCCGAGGTAAAGGTAAATGAACAAAAATGACAAAAACGAAGAAAATGAGCAAAAATGATGCAAACCTAATTTTGTCAATTTTGTCATTTTTTTAATTTTTGTCATTTGATTTATGCGTTTTATCTACACCAAAGCTTTCGGAATTTTTTTTGCCTGCCTTGCGCTGGTAGCGATTTTGGTTTTTTTGCAGACCAGGGGGCTTTTGGATCCGGTCCGCAAAGCGGCCCTTTCTGCGCCCAAACCGGTTGCGGCAGTTATTAGCGGAGTTGTTTCACCGATTAAATTTTTTTTTGTTACTGCTTATCAGCTGCATAAAATTGTTGATGAAAATACAGAGCTTAGAATTAAAGTTGCAAATTTAGAGCAAAATTTGGTCCAATATAATCAGCAAATAAGGGAAAATGAAGCCCTGCGGAATGAGTTGGGTTTTGTTAAATATTCTAAACTTCAGTTGATTGCCTGCACAACATTGTCCCGTGACGCTTTTGTTCTTTCGGATTCTTTAATTTTAAATTGCGGCAGCGCCGATGGCGTACAGGAGGGGCAGGCGGTAATTTCTCAGGGCTATCTGGTGGGGAAAATTACCTACGCGGGAAAAACCACCAGTAACGCGCTTTTGGCCGTGAGCTCCAAATTTTCCACAGACGCGCGGCTTAGCCAGACAAACGCAACGGCTTTGGCGGTTGGTTCTTTTGGCTCCGGATTGATATTGGACCAGCTGGCTCAGACGCAAAATTTGCAAAAAGGCTGGCAAGTGGTCACCGCGGGTATAAACCAACGAATCCCTAAAAATTTGCTGATTGGCGAGGTGGGGGACATGCTGTCTTCCGGCAGCGATCTGTTTAAGCGGGCATCCGTGGTCAGTCCCATAGATTTTGATAATTTGGAATTTGTATTCGTGGTAAAGTAGAGTTTACGAAGTACGAACAGATGCGAACGTACGAAAATGCCGTATATTTGTATCTTCTTTCGTAAGTTCGTACATTTTCGTATTCGTAAAGTTATGAAATATTTAATTTATTTTTTAGCCATAATTTTTTTGCTGGGTATCAACATCGGCTTGTTTGGCCATATTCCTTTTTACGGGCAGATACCGAATTTATTGCTTTTATTTGCTTGTTTTTTTGCCATGGAAAAACAGAGCTATGATGGATTTTATGTTTGCCTGTTGGCCGGCTTATTTTTGGATTTTTTTTCGACCCAGTTTTTCGGCGGTTTTACAGTAGCCTTTTTAAGCTTGGGGCTGGTTTTGCATTTAATGTTTAATTATTTTTTGGCCATGGAGGTTAATTGGAAGATGCTTGGCGGAGTTCTCTGCGCGGTGCTAATTTTGTTTTACGGATCGTTGTGGATTTACGGATTTTTAGTCTATAAATTTAATTTGGCCCACAGCTACCTGTCATTAGCCGATTACAGCAGAAATTTTTTACCGGCTTTGGTTTACAATTTATTACTTATGTACCCGATTTATATTTTTTACGAGACCTTGCAAGAATGGGTGGGAAAATTGCTTATAAGGCAAAGAGGTGTGATTAAATAACACAAAAATTGCGCGTTGTTTTATAATAATAAAAAATGTCATTTCACAATCCATTTGAAATTAAAACCAGTTTTCAACCAACCAAGTCCGCGCGATCTTTGGATTGGGAAGAGTCGGCTTCGGATTTGCACAGCGACGTGGAAGGCATTTACGATGAAGATCGCCAGCCGCCCCGGTCCGTTTGGCTGAAGTTCGGCCTTTTTTTAGTGTTTGGGATTTTGGCCGGCCGAATTTTTTATTTGCAAATTATCCAAGGCGCTAATTTTCGCGTGCTTTCGGATAATAACCGGATTCGGAGCCAAACTTTGCTGGCTCCCAGGGGGCTGATAGTTGACAGAAACGGGGAAATTTTAGCCCAAAACGCAGTGAGCTTTAACTTGGTGGCCGTGCCATTCGATTTGCCGAGAAATAAGAGCCTTTTGCAGGAAGAGCTGGATAAGGCGGCAACGGTTTTTGGTTTTAACGCCCAGCAGGCCCGGCAAAAACTGTCTACGCTGCCCGGTAATTCCATTAACCCGGTGGTGTTAATGCAGGATATCGGCCAGGATGAAGCTATATTGCTGCAAACCCGCGCCAGCGAATTTCCGGGATTTTTAGTGCAAAAAATCCCTGTGCGCGATTACATAAATGCTCCGCAATTCGCCCATGTGATTGGTTATTCGGGACTGATTAACGAGGAAGAATTTAACAAGGCCAATAAACAGTTGTATGACCCCGTGGATTTTATAGGCAAAACCGGAATTGAAGCGGCTTACGAAAAATATTTGCACGGGATAAACGGCCAGGATATGGTAGAAGTGGATGCAATTGGCAAATTGCTCAATGTGCTTGGACAAAACAAGCCCGTTCCGGGAGAGACCTTGCAATTGAATATAGATAAAGGTTTGCAGGAAAATTTGTACGAAGGTTTGTTCCGTGCCGGCAAAGACCGCGGCGCGGCGGTGGCGATTAATCCGAAAAACGGTCAGGTGCTGGCGTTGGTAAGCACGCCGGGGTTTAACAATAGCTTATTTGTCCGGGGCATTAAGACCGAAGACTATAATAAGTTATTGAATGACAAAAATTTGCCCCTGTTTAACCGCGCTGTTTCCGGCACTTATCCGCCCGGCTCAACGGTAAAGCCCATGGTGGCAATTGCGGGTTTGCAGGAAGGCGTAATAGATCAAAATACTAAAATTTATGACAATGGCAATTTGATAGTGCCTAATCAATTTGATTCTTCGGTGCAATATGAATTCCGTGGCTGGAAACCGGGCGGCTTGGGTCCGGTGAATGTACGCGACGCCATTGCTATGAGCTCGGACATCTTTTTTTATCAGGTTGCGGGAGGCAACCAGAACACCGGCATGCAGGGTCTTGGCGCGGATAAATTGGCTGAGTATTATCGTAAATTTAATTTAGGCAAAATTGTCGGCATTGACATCCCCGGAGAAAAGCCCGGGCTCGTGCCTGACCCGAAGTGGAAAGCGGAATTTTTTAAAGCAGATCCAATAATGAGCAAATGGTATTTGGGCGACACTTACCACGTTGGCATTGGCCAGGGCGATTTGCTGGTTACGCCGCTGCAAGTCGCTATGTGGACCGCGGTAATTGCCAACAACGGCGTGGGTTTTCAGCCGGCAATCGCCAATAAGGCCATAGATTCAAGCGGCAAGACCGTTTGGCAAAACCAGCCTGAGGTAATGATTTCAAACATCGCTTCTTTGGATGCAATAAAAATTGCGCAGCAAGGAATGCGGCAGACGGTGCTTTCCGGCACGGCCAAGCCGCTTTTAAGTTTGCCAATTACTTCGGCAGGCAAAACCGGCACTTCCCAGTTTGACGGCTCCAATCCGCTTAGAACCCATGCCTGGTTTACCGCTTATGCCCCATATGAAGACCCCCAAGTCGTAATCACCGTGTTGGTGGAAGCCGGCGGAGAAGGCAACGCGGTAGCCGAGCCGGTAGTTAAAAACGCGCTTTTATGGTGGGCGAATAATCGCTATCATCCTTAATCCTTTATCATTTATCCTTGATTAAGTTGGCATGTTATAATAGTGAAGGATAAAAGATTAAGGATAAACGATAAATCAATGATTCTTGACGGTAAAAAAATCGCAGCGGAAATTTTAGAAAAAGTAAAATCAGAAGTTTCCAAACTGTCCTTCCAGCCGGTATTTTGCGATGTGCTGGTAGGGGATGATCCGGCCTCACAGCAGTATGTGCGGATGAAAGGTAGGACCGCGGAAAAAGTTGGGATTAAATTCAGAAACGCGGAATATCCGGCATCAATTGGCACGCAAGAACTTATCGCTGAAATAAAAAAAATCGGCCAGGAGCCTAATATTTGCGGTCTTATAGTTCAGTTGCCCCTGCCGCAATCAATAGACAAACAGGCGGTTTTGGACGCCATTGACCCTAAAATTGACGTGGATTGTACAGGTCAGGTAAATACCGATTTGTTTTATGAAGGCAAAGCATACGTGGAATTTCCCACGGCCGCGGCAGTAATGGCCAGCTTGGACAGTACGGGAGTTGATTTTTTAAAAAAGAAATTTTTGGTTATGGGTTTTGGCCAGTTAGTCGGCCGACCGGTGAGTTTTTTGCTTAAGCAAAGAGGCTTTGAAGTTGATGTTGCGCGGAGCAAGACTGAAAATGCGGAGCAGTTGTTAAAGCAGGCGGACGTGATTGTTTCCGCGGTCGGCAAGCCAAAACTTATCACTGGCGAAAAAATCAAGCCGGGGGCGATTGTAATAGACGCGGGCACATCGGAAAGCCAGGGCGGCATAGTCGGGGATGTGGATTTTGAGTCGGTAAAAGACGCGGCAAGCTTCGTATCGCCCGTGCCCGGCGGCGTGGGCCCGATTACTGTGGCTAAGCTGTTGTCTAATGTGCTGAAGGTGGCAAAAGGCCGCACAAATATGTAATATGAGCGAAAAAATAAAAAGCCAATTTAGAATAAAACAAAAAATTTTTACGAGCTTGCGGCTTAATTTTTTAAGCGCGGTTAACGCGTTTTTTCAATTTTTTAGCCTCAAAAAATCCCGGCCCTTTTGGGGTATGGTTTATGACAGCGTAAGCAAACAGCCGCTTGATCCGGTGATAGTCAAACTGCTTTATGCCGATGGACGGGAAGTGGAAACTTGCGTTACCGATTTAGCCGGACGGTACGGCTTTCTGGCCCGGCCGGGAAAATTTAAAATCTTTGCCCGTAAAACCAACTATTTGTTTCCCTCACAGTTTGTAAAAGGGGATAAAGACGGACTAATGGAAGATTTGTACCACGGGGAATTTTTTGTGTTAAAGGAAGATTCGGAAGTCATCGCGCCCAATATTCCCATGGATCCGGCCGGGATTGATTGGAACCAGCAGGCCAAGCAAAAGATCCAAAGCGTGAATTATTATTCCAAGCTTTTATTTAAAAGGCTGACAGAAATTATTTTTTGGTTCGGTTTGGTTTTTAGCGCGCTTTTGGCTTTTGAACAAAGGGTAATTTGGCCGAACCTGTGGCTCATAGCGGTTTTTGTTTACTTGTGTTTGATGATGTTGGCTTTATGGATTAAACCCGCGCGGCTGTGGGGGCAAGTTATTCTCAAAACCGGCTTGCCCGAATATCAGGATATGGTTTTGGAACTGTTAAGCGAAAAATTTCCGGGCATGCGGTTTGGCAAGGCTGTAATTCACGAGGACGGCAAGTTTTTGCTAAGGGCTAATCCCGGGCGCTATTTGCTTTCGGTAAATTTGGTAGACAGGTCTAAAAACAGCCTAACCCTAGGGCTTTCGCCGGTTAGAGTGGGACAAAATGGGGTTTTAAATAAAACTTTGGTTATTAAGGCAAAAAGTTAATTGTTTGTTATTTGAAATTATGGTATAATTAGTTATATGGTTAATGCCACGAAAAAAATTCTGGTGGTAGAGGACGATAAAACCCTGCGCGAGGTTATTGTTGGCAATTTAAAGAAAAAAAATTACGAGATTGTTGAGGCTAATGACGGCGAAGCAGGCATCGCAATGGTGTTAGATGAAAAACCCAAGTTAGTACTTTTGGATTTGCTACTGCCCAAGCTGGACGGATTTAAGGTTTTGGAAAGAATCCGGCATTATCCGGATAAAAACATTGCCGAAACTAAAGTTGTGGTGCTAAGTAATCTTTACAGCGACAAGGATATCCTGCGCGCCCAGGCTTTAAAAGTGGATGAGTATTACGCCAAAGCCAATACCGATTTAAACGTAGTTTTTCAGAAAATTGATCAGATAATGGCAGGTTGATCTCGTCAGAAGTCCGGCGCTATTAATGGCCGGCGCTTTGGATGGCTAATTTCTGACGGGGTTGACACCTTTTTATTAGTTGTGTTATAATCAGCACATATAAAGGCCTGCAGGGCCTTTTAAAAGAGACTAAATTTTATGGCTAACTTTTTAGTAGAAGTAAAAAACGAGCTTAGCAAAGTTGTCTGGCCCAGCCGGGCGGAAACCATCCGTTATACGCTCACCGTAATTGTGTTTAGCGTGGTTGTGGCGTTTGTGTTAGGCGCGTTTGACTATTTGCTGCTCAAAATTTTTGAAAGCATAGTTAATAGATAGTATTAGCAAATTTGTTTAGTTGAGATTATTACTATGTTACCACCCGGACACATTGCCGCAGGATATTTAACTGCCGAAGTCCTTTTAAAAATCACTAGCCCAAATTTTAGCGCCGTGGAATATCAGCATTTGCTTTTATGGGGAATGTTCTTTGGCTTTGCGCCGGACTTGGATATGTTTTACGCCTTCTTTAAGGAAAAGGCTTTTATAGTCAAAGACTTAAAGAATCATAACCACCGCAAGTACTATAGCCACGCGCCAATTTTATGGCTCGCCACCGGAGTATCAGTTTATTTTTTAGCGGTATCAACATATGTAAAATTTATTGGCCTGATGTTATGGCTCGGCAGTTGGACCCATTTTCTGCTGGATAGCATAGAATACGGGATTATGTGGCTTTGGCCGTTAAGTTCCAAAGTTTACGCGCTAAAAGATCCGGAGCTCGTATTGCCAATTTATGAAACACGTTTTATCCCTTATTGGTGGCAGTCAGTTAAACAATATGCAAAATTTTACAGTTTTTATTTGGAAGTATTAATTATTATTACAGCTTTAATCATTTATTATAAATAATATAATGCGAAATTACGAAAAGGTATCCGAATCTACGAAATAACTGCGAAAACCATTTTCGTATAATTTTCGCAGATTCGCATTTATTTCGCAGTTTCGTATTGCAAATTTATGTCCAGACAACAAGTTACCGGCGAGCGCCATTGGTACGTGCTCCACACCTACAGCGGCTACGAAGATTCCGTGGCCTTTAACCTCAAGCAAAGAATTGAGTCCATGAATATGCAGGACAAGATTTTTGACGCGCTTGTGCCTAAAGAGAAAAAAATTAAGATTAAAGAAGGCCGGCGCACCACGGTGGAAGAAAAAATCTTCCCGGGTTATGTATTGGTGGATATGGTAGTTACGGATGATTCCTGGTATGTGGTGAGAAACACGCCTAACGTTACCGGTTTCGTTGGCAGCGGCACTGTGCCGACGCCGATTGCGGAAGATGAATTGGCTTATTTGAAAAAGCGCATGGGCGAAAACGAACCGAAGTTTAAAGTGGAGTTTGCAATGGGAGATTTGGTTAAAATTAACGAAGGGCCGTTTAAGGATTATGAAGGCAAAGTCGGCGGAATGGATGAACAGCATGGAAAAGTAAAAGTGATGGTCACCATCTTCGGCAGGGAAACACCAGTGGAGCTGGATTTCTTGCAGGTTAAAAAGATTTAGCTACAGAACTACTCCGACGTAAAGTCGGAGCCCCGACCGAAGCGTCGGAGCAGGTCCAAAACACTACAGATGCCTACAGATTCAAGTACCAAGTTGGTCGCATGTGTCCAATCAGCCCTATTAGTTCTATAAATAATTAGGTAAAAAATATGCGAGAACAAGCAGAAAGAAAATGCGAGGTTTTTGAAGAATTTGGCGGTTTTAAACAGCACGATATCGTAGACGGAACCTACGAAGGTGGGCCTTTTAAGGGGGGCGAAGTTAAATCTTTTACGAGATGGTTGGATACGGGCGAGGTGGTTGCCAACATTACTAATACTTCCAATTCAGTTGGTCTGCGTGGAGATGTCCACGTTAATCCTGGTTCGCTTAAGTTAAAGTTCAGACTTGGCGAAGTGGAAAATTCTAGATTTAAAGCCGGCATGATCAGTTAACAATAATTTTATTCCTAATTCACAACTCGCGCTTCTCGAGTTATGAAATTTGAATAAAAATAATTTAATTAACCTCTCTCCTGACCCCTCTCCATGAATTGGAGAGGGGAACCAGATAAGGAATAAGCTATTATGGCTAAAAAAGTTAAGATCGAACTTAAATTGCAGTTGCCGGCTGGCAAAGCCACCCCGGCTCCGCCGGTAGGTACCGCACTCGGGCCCCACGGAATTAACCTGGCTGGGTTCGTTAAGGAATTTAACGACAAAACCGCCCAAATGGGCGATACGGTTATCCCCATTGTAATGACGATCTACGAAGATCGTTCGTATTCGTTTATTTTAAAAACCCCTCCGGCCTCCAATTTAATTATGAAGGCTATTGGCCTCCAAAAAGGTTCGGCAAATCCGCTAACCACAAAGGTCGGCAAAATCACGGCCAAACAAATCCGTGAAATTGCGGAAAAGAAGATGGTGGATTTAAATGCCAACACCCTGGAAGCGGCAGAAAAGATTATCCGCGGAACATGCAGGAGCATGGGAGTGGAAGTTGTTGATTAAATAAAATTGAATAATTAAGTAAAATTAAGTAAAATTTGTATCAAACAACTTAGTCAATTTTGGTCAATTTTATTTAATTTTGGTCAATAACAATATGTGGTACTTTATCTTCCTGATTTTTATTTTCCTGATATTGCCCGGTTTTCGGGTAATTCAGCAGTACCAAAAAGGCGCGGTTTTCCGCTTTGGAAAAATTGTCGGGATTAAAGAGCCGGGCCTTACCTGGATTATTCCGTACATTGAATGGGTGAGAAAAGTGGATTTGCGCACCATTACCATGCCTATTCCGCCGCAGAAAATTATTACCAAAGACAATGTCTCGGTTGACATTTCGGCCGTGGCTTACTATCAGGTGGTGGACGTAATTAAGAGCATTGTGGCCATAGAAAGCGTAACAGCGGCGATTAACCAAATCGCGCAAACTACAATTCGCAACACAGTCGGCAAATTCCAACTAGATGAAATTCTTTCCGAGCGCACCACTATAAACCAGGAAATTCGCGCGGTTTTAGACCAGCATACCGAGCCGTGGGGCGTGGTGGCCAGTTTGGTGGAAATAAAGGATATTGAACTGCCGGAGAATATGCAAAGAGCCATGGCCAAGCAGGCCGAGGCAGAGCGCGAAAAGCGCGCCAAGATTATCGCGGCCGAAGGTGAATTCCTGTCCGCGCAAAAATTATCCGAAGCCGCGGATGTAATTGCCGCGCATCCGATTGCTTTGCAGCTGCGCAATTTGCAGACTATGGCCGAAATCTCGGTGGAAAAAAATTCCACCATTATTTTCCCGGCGCAGTTTATGAGCACTGTGAAGGATATTCAAAAATTTATGGAAAGCGAAAAAATCAAGTAAAATTAATTAAAAATAAATAAAATTAAGTAAAATTGACTGCAGTAAATTTTGTTCAATTTTATTTAATTTGTAAATTTTATTTAATAAATTTATGAGCCTCAAAAAAGCCTATCTCTATTTAGTTTCAGTCATTTCCATGGTTATTTGGGTTATTGGCGCGATAATGCTGTTAAATCTCGCGCTTAAGACCTGGGTGTTTCCTAAAGCTGACCAGAATTATTATTCCACAGCGTGCCCGGTAGCGCCTGACGGCAAGTCTGTTAACTGCGATGAAGCTGTTTTGAAAAAACAATCGGAAGAGAATCGCGCGGCGCAAAAACAGAGCGACGCGGCCCAGGCCATTGCGATGATTGTTATTGCCACACCTGTTTGGTATTTCCACTGGAGACTGGCGAAGAGGGAAGTGTAATCCACAGATGCGCAGATTGCACAAATAGCGCAGATTTAATTGTTAAAGTTTTAAAGTAATTAATTGTGGGACCTAAAAATATAAGATTGAGGATATAAGATGTAAGATATAATTTTGCATCGCATAAATTCTACATCAAAAATCTGATATCTTGTATTTGCGGGGTTTGTACCACGAAAGGGAAAACATATGCCAAAATTGGCAAAGAGAGTAAAAGCAAATAATGAACAAGTTGATCGCGAAAAAGTTTATTCCGCAGAGGAAGCGATTGAGCTTGCGAAAAAAACCGCCAACACCAAGTTTGTCGGCAGTATTGAAGTGCATATTCGCACAGCAATAGAAGCCAAGAAGACAGATCAGTCCGTGCGCGGCACGGTAAGTTTGCCTTTTGGAACCGGCAAAACCAAGAAGGTTGCGGCTTTTGTTACCGAAGCAAAGGAAGCAGAGGCTAAAGCGGCCGGCGCGGCTTTAGTGGGCGGAGAAGAGTTAATCAAGAAAATTAAGGAAACGGAAAAAACTGATTTTGACGTGGCCGTGGCCGAGCCGGCCATGATGCCAAAGCTTGCTCAAATTGCCAAAATTTTGGGCACACGCGGCCTTATGCCTAACCCTAAAACCGGAACCGTGGGCCCAAATATTGGCCAAATGGTTAAGGAAATTGCGGGCGGCAAGGTGAATTTTAAAAATGACGATTCGGGCAATATCCATCAGGTAATCGGCAAAAGCAATTTTGAGGCCAAACAGCTTTTGGAGAATTTAAAGGCATTTTACGATGCCGTAGTCCACAGCAAACCGTCCGCGCTTAAAGGCCAATTTATTGTTAGCGTTTCTTTAAATTCCACCATGGGGCCGGGAATTAAGTGTAAAATGTAGCCATTAGTTATTAGCCAATAGTCAATAGAAAATAACCCTTTGGACACAAGGGGTTATTTTTGTTATAGTAAAATCAACAAAATTAATTTTAGTTTTTTATGCCCGACGGTACAAATAAAATGGTTCTTATTGTGGAGGATGACGTAGATTATCGCAATTCTTTAAGCTCGTACCTTTCCGCCCACGGCCTGGATGTAGCCGTGGCTGAAGATGGGGGGCAGGCAATGGAAAAACTTTTATTTCATATGCCCGGTTTGGTAATTTTGGATTTAATGCTGCCCAAGGTGCCGGGTTTGGAAGTTTTAAAAAGGATTCGCGAATATCCGGAAGCCAGTGTTGCCGAAATACCGGTGGTGGTTTTAAGCAATTTTTCCGAACCGGAAAAAATTGAAGAGGCAAAAAGGTTTAACTGCGCGTCCTATTTGATAAAATCCCAGAACAACAATGAGGAGATTTTGGCCGTGGTGCAGGAAAAGCTGTTTAAAGGCGAAACCCCGCCGAATTATGGAATTATGGATTTTACTAAGGAATAAAAAAGGCCGGCGTCGCGGGGACGCGAGCCGGCCAAGTGTAGGGGAAACCATCTGGCCCATCAAGGGCCGAGAAAACAAACATTTCGCGCCACCGCTCGGCGGTTACGGACATCGTGATCTTTTCTCCGTTTTGGCGAAATGCCACGCGGATATAATGGTTGGTCTTCATTGCAGTCCTCCTCTGACCTTAGATTTTGTTACGGCCAGAGGATAGTTATCAAAATTTAATAACTAACTTCCAATCGCAAATAAAAAAACCAGCCCCGATTTCGGGGCTGGTTTTGAAAGTTTAAATAAAGGTTTATTTATCCAAATCAAAATTCCTGCCCCATAAGGGAATAAGCAAAGCGAGGCTAAGAATTAAGTTGGAATAGTTGCAAGTCATTTGTATAAGTATAAAGGTTTATAAAAAAAGTCAAAAATAAGGTGGTGACAGGGCTCGACGACGTTGGTCGCCGAGCCCTGTCGTGTTCTGGCTAGTGTCCGTTCCCCTTGGTAGGGGACTCGGGGGCGAGGGTCATAAAGGCTTCGTCCTTATTCATACTGCCAACGAGCAGTTGCCCATCTAGTCCTTTCACCTGCAAGTACCACAATCCTGGTGTCTTGAGTGTTTTAGCTACGTCCACTTTGGCCACCACTTCGCCAACGCCAGGAATTTTTTGCTTGAATTCGGCGGCCACTACTTGTTCGGCGGTGAGAGTCATACGCCCATCTCCCCGCCGCGAACGGCGCGAGGTGAATGAGTAGCCATCAACTCCGGCCGGGGGCAGGGGTTGGCGG
>JAJYWK010000047.1 GCA_021791515.1 bacterium
CCCGAAAGAATGAAATAGATTTGGGCCTGGCTTTAAGAAAAGTTTTTGGCCAGCATGTTTTGGTTAACGCGCTTGAGGAGCGGGTAAAAAAATCCTGGGCGAATTTGATTGTGGTAAACGGCATTCGCATGGACGAGTTGGATGTGGTAAAAAGCTGGGGCGCCAAAATTATTTACGTTACCGCGCCTATAGAAGTCCGTTTTGAGCGCTATAAAAATCGCCGCGAAAAAGCAGATGACGCGCAAATGAGCCTGGAGCAATTTATTGAGCAGGAAAAAGGCCCGACCGAATTGGCAATTCCTTCTTTGGGCAAACAGGCGGATATGAGAATAGATAATACGGGGAGCAAAGAGGATTTGTATAAAAAAGTGGACGAGATAATTAAAAAAATTTCTAATTAACCCAAAGATAGTATTATGTATTAAGTATTATGCTTGACGGCTTATCCTTTCCTTAATACCTAATACAAAATACTTAATACTAATTAAAGTTATGTCTTTACTTAAATTCAAAAAATCAAAAAAATCGGAAATCCAAAAGGGGCGGTTTATTGTAATTGACGGCACAGATGGAAGCGGTAAGGCTACCCAAACCCAATTGTTGGTTGAGGAACTTAAAACCAATAATTATCCGGTGGAAATGGTGGATTTTCCGCAATACGGCAGTAAGTCCGCGGGGCTTATTGAGGAGTATCTAAACGGGAAGTATGGCCAGGTGGGGCCGGAGGCTGCTTCCATTTTTTACGCGATTGATAGGTTTGACGCCTCTTTTAAGATTAAGGAGTGGCTTAAAGCCGGGAAGATTGTAATTGCTAATCGCTACGTTACAGCCAATGCCGGACACCAGGGCGGAAAAATTGCGGACGACATTGACCGCTTAAAGTTTTTTAAATGGCTGGATAATTTAGAGTATAATATTTTTAATATCCCGAAACCCGACTTGAATATTATTTTGCATGTGCCGGCGGCAATGGCACAAAAGTTGGTGGACAAAAAATCTGCGGACACCCGCGTTTATGCCAACGGCAAAAAGCGCGACTTGCACGAGGCGGACCTTAAACATTTAAAAAACGCCGAAAAAGTTTATATGGAAATCGCCAAACTTTTTCCTAATACAAAGCTGGTCGAATGCGTGGCCGGCGGCAAGCTATTAGACCCCCAGTCCGTGCATAATAAAGTTTGGGAATTGGTAAGAAGGATAGCTTTAAAAGATTTTAAGTCGAGTTAGTTATTTCACGGATATACAGAGCTTGTAGTTTTTTCCCTCCTTTCAAAGGAGGGATTAAGGGAGGTTATTGTGGCTTATATTTTTAACAGATCTGACCAAAAAAACTTAAGGAGAACATTACGCAAGAATCAGTCTTCAATTGAGCGCTTATTGTGGTCAAAATTGCGCAATCGCCAACTTTTAGGCTTCAAATTCCGTCGGCAGTATGGCATCGGTCCGTTTTCAGTCGATTGCTGTTGCCCGGAGGCAAGGCTGGTTATTGAAGAGGATGGTGATAGTCATTATCAGGAATCAAAAATTGAAGAAAATGACAAGCAACGACAAAAATTTATTGAAGATTTGGGGTTTGCCGTGTTAAGATTTACAAATAAGGAGATTTCGGAAAATATTGAAGGAGTTTTAGAAATCATTGCCAAACAATTAACTAACAAAAATAACCTCACCTAACCTCTCCTTTAAAAAGGAGAGGAATTAAAGACCTATGAAAATCTATCTTGATTTACTTCAAAAAATTATGGACGAGGGAGTAGAGAAGCACGACCGTACCGGCACGGGCACCAAAAGTATTTTTGGCTACCAGATGCGCTTTGATTTAGCCAAGGGATTTCCGCTGCTCACCACCAAAAAAGTCCATTTAAAGTCCATAATTTATGAATTGTTATGGTTTTTAAAAGGCGACACCAACATTAAATGGCTTAACGAGCACGGTGTAACCATTTGGGATGAATGGGCGGATGAAAACGGTGATTTGGGACCGGTTTACGGCAAGCAATGGCGCGCCTGGCGGGGGTATAACGGCGAGACCTACGATCAAATTTCGTATGTTGTCGATCAGATCAAAAACAATCCCGACAACCGCCGCATGATTGTAAGCGGTTGGAACGTGGCGGATTTGCAGAGTTTAATCGCGGGCAAAAAAACCGCGCCTCCGCCCTGCCACACCATGTATCAGTTTTATGTTGCTAATAACAAACTTTCCTGCCAGCTATACCAGCGATCAGCCGATGTTTTTTTGGGCGTGCCATTCAACATCGCGTCTTACGCTTTATTAACCATGATGATGGCGCAGGTTACCGGCAGGGAGCTGGGCGAGTTTGTTCATACCTTTGGCGACGCGCATATTTATAATAATCATTTTGAACAGGTTAAATTGCAATTGTCGCGTACGCCCAAAGAACTGCCGACTATGAAAATTAATCCTAACGTCAAAAGTATTTTTGATTTTAAATACGAAGATTTTACTTTGGAAAATTATAACCCGGATCCGGGTATAAAAGCGCCGATAGCGATTTAGTATCTTGTATCTTGTATTATGTATTAAATTAATAGATTTCGCCAAAGGCGAAAACTAAAATTTTGCATTTTGATTTTTTAATTTTTGCATTTATCTAATGCTTTCAATAATTGCAGCGGTTGCTAATAAAAACGTCATTGGGGTAAAGAACGATTTGCCCTGGAATATCCCCGAAGACTTAAAGCGCTTTCGGGTTTTGACTTCGGGCAAAACCGTACTTATGGGCAGGAATACTTATTTATCAATCGTTGGGAGATTGGGCAAGCCTTTGCCCAATAGAACTAACATAGTAATCAGCAATAATCCCGAAGATAAATTTCCCGAAGGCGTAATTAGTTATAATAATTTGGATAAGGCTTTGGAAGACTTAAAAGATAAGGATGTGTTTGTGATTGGCGGAGCCATGATTTATAAGCAACTGTTGCCCAAGGCCGACAAGTTGTATATTACGCATATAGATAAAGACTACGAAGGCGACGCATTTTTTCCGGAAATTGATTTATCCATTTGGAAAAAAGTTTGGCAGGAGCCGCACGAAGGATTTAGTTTTGTTAATTATGAGAAAATTTAATTTTTTACCAAAAAGCCTCTGGATTTCCAGAGGCTTTTTTGATATACTATTCTGGCTCTGGCTTTCTTCCGCCTCGTGCAAAACATGACACAGAAGAAACAATCCCATAAGTTCCGCTATCATGTGGAAATACCCATGACGGCGGAGCTCGAAGAGGTTTTGACAAGGCTTTTACCAGAACAGAAAAATACTCAGGAGAGATCCTGTTATGTGTTGTCTGTGATGGCAGAAGTTGCAAATTCAGCTCCGATCCGGATTGTACCGGCATCCCGATTGGAGGCTCGTTCTGGGAGAGCGTACTTGGTGCGTATCCCTGATGAAACGCATGCCTCCATAAGCTGCCATAGCAAGAGAGCTTGTTTGAAAATCAACCATCAAGCAGCTGTCTTGTTTCTGGCAGGGCTGGAGCTGTTCTCAAAATGCGGCGCGCCGGCGCTGCTAGAAAGGAGGGAGTTAGAGCGCCGTATCCAGCGCGGATTGGAAAAGCAAAGCCGTTGGGAGAACATCCGGTATGGCTTTTTGCTGCTCCGTCGCGCGCTGTTTGGCCGCTGAAACGATGGCAACTGGGCCGCCTCTTGGAACCACACCGGGACGGCCCTTTCTCTTTTTTTCTAGACTAATTAAGACATTTTTGCGATAATATATTATATTGTTCAAGCCTATCGAGAACAAATTTAGTTTCTCCGTAAGGTCGAAAATTATATTTGCCATGAATGAGCTAATAAAACGTTTAGAAAATCTAAAATCCGAAATCGTAAATTTAAAATCCCACTTAAATCTGCCGCAAAAGGAGCAGAAGATTTTGGAATTGGAAGAGCAGATGCAGGCAAAGGATTTTTGGCAAGATAATCAGCACGCCCAAAATGTGAGCAAAGAGTATAATCAGTTAAAAAGTTTTTATGATTTTTGGTTCTCGCTGGAGCGAGACGCGGATCTGCTCGCGGATTTATTACGCGGATCTGCTCGCGGAGCTTCAGAAGCAGATATTGGTTATTTAAAAAATCAAGTGGATGAACTAGAAAAGAAATATCAAAAAAATCGTTTTGTGGCGCTTTTAGGCAAAAAGTACGACGACCATAACGCAATTTTTTCTCTTCACTCGGGAGCCGGGGGAGTGGACGCGCAGGACTGGGCGGACATGCTCTTACGCATGTTTTTGCGCTACTGCGAGAAAAAAGGTTTTAGTACGGAAGTTTTGGAAATGTCGCGCGGCGAACAGGGCGGCATAAAGTCCGCGGTGGTGGAAGTTCACGGCGCGTATGCCTACGGACTTTTAAAAAGCGAAGCCGGCGTGCATCGGTTGGTGCGCCTGTCGCCGTTTAATCCGGCGCATACCCGGGAAACCTCTTTTGCTTTATTGGAGTTATTGCCTTTGTTGGAAGAAAAGGAAACTATAGATTTGGACCCGAAAGATTTAAAAATAGAGGCCAATACCGCTTCCGGCCACGGCGGGCAAAGTGTCAACACCACTTATTCCGCCATTCGCATTACCCACATTCCAACCGGGCTTAAGGTTTCCATCCAGAACGAACGGAGCCAGCATCAAAACCGCGAAATTGCCATGAAAATTTTAATGGCAAAATTAAAAACCTTGGAAGAAGAAAAACTGCAAAAGGAAAAACAGGAAATTCGCGGGGAATTTAAATCCGCGGAGTGGGGGAATCAAATCCGCTCTTACGTTTTGCATCCTTATAAAATGGTTAAAGACCACCGAACCGGCATGGAAACTTCGGGTCCTGACTCTGTACTTAACGGCGAGCTAGATGAGTTTGTGGAAAAATATTTGGAGAAAACCGCGGATACGCAGATTATGGCCGACAGATAACGCAGGTATTTGTATTTGGTGCCCGGTGAAAATTAGATTTGATTCAGTCGTAAGGGAATTTCTCGCTCGTCAGACTCGCTCGGAATGACAGCGGTTTTTTTATTTGGTATAATACTTAATACAAGATACGAAATACCAGATATACAAACAAATGATTAAGTTCCAAAACGTCACTAAAACTTATAATCACCACAACGCTTTAAGCGGAATTAATTTGGACGTCCGCCACGGGGAGTTTATTTCATTGGTGGGGCTTTCCGGGGCCGGAAAAACCACCTTGTTTAAGCTGATAATTGGCGAGGAAAGAATAGACGGAGGTCAAATTTTAATTGATGATGTGGACATCACCCAGGTAAAAAAATCCGATTTGCCGTATTTAAGGCGGAAAATTGGCATGGTATTTCAGGATATAAAACTGCTTCCCAAGCGCACTGCTTATGAAAATATTGCCTTTGCCATGGAGGTTTGCGGGCACAGGATTGATAAAATCCATAAGGAAGTGCCGAAAATTTTAGAATTAGTGGGACTAATGCACAAGAAAGACAGTTTTCCGCACGAAATGTCCGGCGGGGAAAAACAAAGAGTGGCTATTGCCAGGGCGCTTTCGCACCGTCCGGTGTTATTGCTTGCCGATGAACCTACGGGAAATTTAGACGAAGTCAACGCGGCGGAAGTGTTAGACTTGCTGATGAAAATAAATAAGCTTGGAACTACGGTCATTTTAGCCACTCACGATGCGGGTTTGGTAAACAAAGTAAAAAAACGCGTTATTACCATAGAAGCGGGAAAAATTACATTAGAGCAAGAAAAGGGAAAATATAAACTTTAGGGTATAGGGGTCAGGGTACAGGGTAGAGTTTTCTATCACTGAACCCTCAACCCTCAACCCTCAACCCTATTTATGTTGGACTCCATCTCATTTTTACGAATAATCAAAACCGGGCTTACCAATTTTGGCCGCAACTTGTGGTTGTCTTTTGCCGCGAGCATGGTTATGACGACCACATTGGTAATTTTTGCCACGCTGTTTTTGCTTTTTGCGCTTACCAATTATTCCTTAAAGACTATTCAGAGCACCGTGGATATTAGCGTGTATTTTAAAATCGGTTTGGCCGAAGAGCAAATTAACAATATTAAAAATGATATTCAGCAGGATTCCCGCGTAAAAGAGATTTCTTATGTTTCGGCCACCCAGGCATTTGAGGAGTTTAAAACCAGACACCAGGACGACCCGCTTATTACCCAGTCGCTGAACGAATTGACCGAAAACCCATTGCCGGCAACTTTGCATGTCAAAACCAATCTGTTGGAAGATTACCCGGCGATTGCGGAAATATTACAATCGGATAAATACAAAGATTTTGTGGACAAGGTGAATTTTGAAGACAATCGCGTGGTGATTGAGCGTTTGAATAAAATTTTAAAATTTATTGTAACTTTTGGCCTTGGCTTGGTGGCGGTATTTGCCATAATCGCCATTTTGGTAATTTACAACACTATTACTTTAACTATTTACAACCGCAAGGAAGAGGTGGAAATTATGCGCCTGGTTGGGGCAACCAATTGGTACATAAGGGGTCCGTTTTTGGCGGAAGGTGTTTTATATAGCCTGTTGGCTGTGGCAGTTTCGGGCTTGCTGTTGTTTCCGGTGTTCAGCAAAATAATTCCAAAGATAACTGACTACGTTAATCCCCAGCTAAATTTTTATGGCCATAATTTTTTCAATTATTGGTATTTATTGCTTTCGCTTTTGGTTTTAGCGTTGGTGCTTTCCACAGTTTCCACATTTTTCGCAATTCGGAAGTATCTCAAAATCTAAATCCAGCAGAAGTTATTTGGTGCATTGCGGAAAACTACGGAACAAAACAACTTTTGGCTTATTTATAGCTAATTTTATGCTGTTGACAAAGTGGTGTAATCTTATATACTAAGAAAGAGCCACAAAGAGCGACTCTCGCGAATTGCGGGCTTTTTTATTTATAACCGACACGAAAATACGAATTGCATCCGAATGACACGAATTCGGGGCGTTCGGGTATAATTCGGGTCATTAGGGTCGGTATGAAGGTAATTTTTTTAAAAGACCAGCCCGGCGGCGGCAAAAAAGGCGAGATTAAAGATGTATCTGACGGGTACGCGAAGAATTTTTTAATTGCCAAGGGATTCGCGCAAGTCGCTACGCCGGAAATTATCGCCAAAGTGGAAAAAGAGAGTAAAGAAGCTATGGCAAAGCATGATCGTGAGATTGCAAAATCGGCGGCACTGAAACAAGATTTGGAAAAGCGGATGTTTACTGTTAAGGTGAAGGTAGGGGAGAAGGGGCAAATTTTTTCCGGCGTGCATGAAAAGGATGTTGTATCCGTAGTTAATGCTAAGATGAATATCGGATTAGAGAAAAATCAGGTAGAAATGCCGGGCGTTATAAAGCAGTTAGGCGAACATTTGGTAAAGGTTAAATTAGCGCCGGGCGTAGTCGCAAGTGTTAAAATTAACGTGGAAGCGGAGTAAATATTGTGTGTCATCCCGACCGGAGGGCCGCTAAGCGGGGCGGAGGGAGGGATCCCTTAACTTAATAACCAATCGATAAGCGATTCCCTGCCTGCCGGCAGGCAGGCTCGGCTCTCCGCCATCCGGCGGATCGTTCGGAATGACAAAGAAATATGATTGAAGACTTAAAACCACAACCGGATATTTGGGAAAGTAATCCAAAGCTAAAAAGTTTGCTTTTGGTTTTAATAGCCGTATTTTTGATTTCGGGAATTGGCTTGGCGGTTTTTGCTCAGGTACAAAATAACTATCGCCAAAAAGTTTACGAAGACACGGTTAATGGGTTGCCTAAGCATCAGACTGGAGTTTTGGAGAACCAGAAAATTGGAGAATTGGATGTGGCAAATTGGAAAATTTACAGGAATGAGGATTTGGGTTTTGAGTTTAAGTATCCAGAGGATTGGGGTTTAAGTGAGGGTTTAGAGGATGGAAAACAAGGTGTTCGTTTATTTAAACAAACCGATGGCACAGGAAGTGCCGCGGTAACTATAAGCAAAGGTAAATTAATAGGCTCTCTAAAGGATTTTATTAATTCAAACAATGAAGGTTTGAATGTTTTGCTTAATTCTATAGTAGAACAACCAAGTGGCAATTGGATTTATCAAATAGTTCAGGACAAAAAAGAGCCTACTATACAATTTATTTCTGTTTATATTGAGAATAGTAGGATAAGGTATACGATTAATTCAAGTTCAAGATACTCTGATGTTTCTGAAAAATTAATAAATAATATTCTTTCCACTTTTAAATTTACCCCGACGCCTTAAGGGTCGAGGCAGGCAAAATAATTATTAAACCTCTCCCCCGGCCCCTCTCCATGATTGGAGAGGGGAGGTCTAAAAGGAAAAAATCTATCTATGTCTTATCACATCAAAGTCCGCAAGGCGAAAAAATTGAATACCAAGTTTATTTTTGTTTCCGGAGGCGTAATTTCCAGCGTAGGCAAGGGCGTGACAACCGCGTCCATTGCCCAGCTTTTGGAATCGCGCGGTTACCGCGTGGCGCCGGTAAAAATGGACGCGTATTTGAACGTGGACGCGGGCACCATCCGTCCGCAGGAACACGGCGAGGTGTTCGTGACCAAAGACGGCATGGAAACCGACCAAGACTTGGGCAATTACGAGCGCTTTATGAATACGGATTTATCCAGCTCCAATTATGTTACAAACGGCCAGCTGTACCAGAACATTATCCGAAAGGAGCGCAATTTTGAGTACGGCGGGGAAGATGTGGAAGTTGCCATGCATGTGCCGGAAGAAATTATCCGCCGTTTGGAAAAGGCGGCCGCGGAGCGCAAGGCGGATTTTGTAATAGCGGAAATTGGAGGTACGGTAGGGGAGTATCAGAATATTTTGTTTGTGGAAGCCAACCGCATAATGAAGTACCGCGACAACCGCGACGTTATTCACGTGCACGTTGGGTATTTGCCCACGCCTCCATCCATAGGGGAAATGAAAAGCAAGCCGGTTCAGACATCGGTCAAACTTTTAATTTCCAGCGGAATCCAGCCCGATTTCCTTATGGCCAGAGCGGAAAAACCGGTTGATGACAGGCGCAAGGAAACTTTGGCCTGGACTTGCAACATTCCCAAAGAAAATATTATCGCGGCGCCGAATGTGGATACCATTTACCGCGTGCCGATGAATTTTGACAGCCAGAAATTAACAGACAAAATTTTGGCAAAATTTGGAATGAAGCCGAAAAAGGCAGACGGCAAAGCGTGGAAAAATCTTTTAAATAAAATTTCCCACATAAATTCGTCAAAAAAATCCGTGGAGATTGCGGTGGTGGGCAAGTATTACGAAACCGGCGCGTATAAATTGGCAGATGTGTATATTTCCGTGGTGGAGGCCATTAAACACGCTTCCTGGAATAATGGCGTGAAGGCTAATTTGCATTGGATATCTTCCATTGATATAGAAAAACACGGGGCGAAAAAAGTTTTGGAAAAATTTGACGGAATTGTGGTGCCTGGCGGGTTTGGCAGCAGGGGAACGGAAGGGATGATTGAAACTATTAAATACGCCCGTGAAAATAAAATTCCTTATTTGGGTTTATGCTATGGCATGCAAATGGCAACGATTGAGTTCGCGCGCCATGTGGCCGGCCTTAAGAGCGCCAACACCACAGAGGTTGATGACGATACTCCGCATCCGGTTATTCACATTATGCCTGACCAGGAGAAAAAATTATTGAACCGCGAATACGGCGCGACCATGCGACTTGGCGGTTGGGATTGTGTAATAACGCGCGGCACCAAAACCGAAGCCGCTTATGTTGCATCGGGCTTAATAAAACGTAGCGGCCGTGCTTTGATTAACGAGCGCCACCGCCACCGTTTTGAATTTAACAATCAATACCGCGACAAACTGGTGAAAGCCGGACTTGTTATATCCGGCGCTACGCCGGACGGTAAATTAGTTGAGATAGTGGAATTAAAAGACCATCCCTACTTTGTGGGCAGCCAGTTCCATCCGGAATTCCAATCCCGCCCGCTTAGCCCGCACCCGCTGTTTAATGGGTTTATGAAAGCGGTTGTGCGATCACAGATACGCAGATAGAAATAGATTACGCAGATGGGCATCAAAAAATCCCGTCCCTCGACTTTGCTCGGGACGGGATTTTAATATGACGAATAGGGCTGATTTGTCCAATAGGACTTATGCACTTATTTTGCTGGTTCCACGTTTACAATCTTGGTCTTGCGCAGGTTGCCGTGGAATCTTTTTGACATTTTATTCTGGAATTTTACCAAGCCGTTGGCCAAGGAATATAAGGTGGAATCGCCGCCCATGCCAACATTTTTGCCGGCGTGGTATTTGGTGCCTTTTTGGCGCACAATAATTTGGCCGGTTTTTACAACCTGATTGCCAAAAATTTTAACGCCTAAGCGTTTGGAAACTGAATCGCGGCCTAAACTAGTACTGCCGCCTGCTTTTTTATGAGCCATTGTTTACTCCGTAAAGTA
Organism: bacterium; assembly: GCA_021791515.1. Lineage (GTDB taxonomy): Bacteria > Patescibacteriota > Doudnabacteria > UBA920 > UBA920 > PALSA-1336. The sequence continues at coordinate 10,433 of JAJYWK010000047.1, forward strand.
TCTTTTATCCTTTATCGTTAATCCTTGACGGGGGTCAAGGATGAAGGATTAAAGATTAAGGATTAAGGATTAATTTTTTTCAAAGATAGCTATTTCCCTTGCCACAATTTGATCTTTTCGATCGTAAATGGCTGTATGCCTGTTTGTTAGCCGCAAAAATTTAAATTTTTTGGCTAAATCAGGGGAAATAATATCCACTAAATTATATCCTAACTCTTCGGCAAAGTCAAGGCTGGGAAGCATTTCGTAAGCATTGCGGTTTTTTCGGTATGCCGGCAAACACATTACCACCCGCCCTTTTTTGGGGAGAAATTTGCTGAATTCTTCAAAGCTTTTTTTATACAGCTTTTCCAAATCCGCAAAATTTTTGGTTATTTCATCGGCTTTTGGGAAACTGCCATACATTGGCCCTAAAGTGCATTCGGTAACTATGGCGGAAATTTTTTGTTTCCCTTTTTCAATTAACCCCGAGACTTTGGTTGCGTCGGAAACTTCCAATCCGTATTTGCCGGGCGCGATTTTATAGCGGTTCCTAAACCATTCCAAATTTTGCTCGCTGCCTTTAATTGCTGTTTTGTTTATGTCCGAGCCTATCATCCTAAAACACAGCAGCAAGCCTTCTTGAATAATCGTACCAATGCCGCAGAAAGGGTCTAAGATAGTATCGCCAGACTTACAGCCCGAAAGGTTAAGCATAATTTGCGCCACTTTTGGCGGGATCATTCCCTGTTTTTCGTCCCGCACCGGGCGTTGATAATCCCTGCGGCCGTAATCTTCAAAATCCTGTACAGTTAAAGTTTTGGCAGTTAATATGTGATCTTTAGCCGCCAAAATGGAAATTTCCGCGCCCTTTTGCAAAAGCAAATTTTTAGTCACCACCACCGAGGCCAAAGACAGGGAATTAAACTCCGGCAAAACCAAGCGCACGCTTGCTCCGGTATCCGTGAGGCTCTTTTTTATCATCATACCTATTCGCTTTGGTTCGGAAAAAATGTTGCCAAAATTATTCCTAGCCCCATCGCGCATGTTATTTGAAGGCTGCGGTCTTTGCAAAAGCGACATATCCAAAATATAAACGCTCAAGCCAAATTGCACCTTGCCTTTATAATCTTTAAAAAATTGTTTTTTTAAGACACTGGGTTTGAAGTAGTGTTTAAGGGCAAAGTTGACGGATTCTGATTCTCGTTTTTTTATTACATCAATAACTTCCAAAATTTTTATTACTCCGCCAAGTTTTTTTTGCAAGGCTTGGGCATTTAAGGGTTTGGCGGTTTCTATTACTAAAATTTCTTCTGATGCCTCCAGGATTTTTACTGGTTCCCCAGTCAAACCTAAAACCGCGTCGGCCTGCTCTAAGACGGCCAATAGTTCGGCAATAGACAGAGTATGTACCCTCCCTAAAACAAAGGCGTATTTCATTTTTTTACAAAAAATGTGCTACAATTAAGCCAACAATATGATAAATTACGAAGAAATAAAAACTAAACTGGAACCTTATAAAAAAACCGCGGCTGTGGCTTTGGGTTTTGTATTGGTGTTTGTGGTTGGGTTTGGAGTGGGGGAGTACAGAAAGAATGAACGCAGGGATGCTTTGAATGCGCAATCCAATTATACCACAAATACTTCAAAAACTCAAACGAATCAGGAAGTTCAGGCGGCGCCAATAACAGAAGCGGCGGTTCCAAACCAGGATCAGAAAACTGATTTGGGCACGGTTGCCGGCGCAAATACCTCTACGCAGGCTGATTGTAAAATCAAAGGCAATATTTCCGCAAAAGGGGATAAAATTTATCATGTGCCTGGCGGGGCGTTTTATGAGCGGACTAAGCCCGAGCAGTGTTTTAATACCGAAGCTGAAGCCAAAACGGCAGGGTTTCGCAAATCTAGTCGTTGATTTATATAGCAATCTATTCAAAGAAATCAGGATTTAATGTCTTGATTTTTTTGTTTGTTTATGGTAAAATTGTTTTTACAAATATCTGCTGGGGGTGAGGTAAGCGCAAGCTCACCGGTTAACCAGCAGATAGAAAGACCAGGTGGCCCTCATCAGAGGCCTGTTAATAGAGCGCCCCACTCCGAGGGGTGTTGCTCCCTGGCTTTCGCCAGGCAGAAGGAGGAAAAAAGATTGTTTGCGACAAAGTCGTCCATCGGCTCCCGCGTCGCGACGATCTTGGGTTGGTCTAAAATAGCTAAGCCTGGACCGACCCCCTCCTTCCTGCCTGTGTTAAGGTATTATGGGTTCCAATCCGCATTTTTTTGGCTTTGCCAGCGGACTGCCGGTGCTGAGCCCAGCGGCAGAAAGCCCTCTTTGAGCTTTTTGGAACAGTCGCAAGCGGCGGAAGGGGATTGTGTGGCAGCAAACATCAAGGTCATGTCTTGACGTTTGCTGTCTGCCCTTTCCGCCGCGATTGTTTAAGCAATCGCGGTTTTTTCTTTTAAGCAGTTTTTTATTATAATGTAGTTATGCATAAAAAATATTTAAAGTCCGTATATTTAGATTACGCCGCCGCCACGCCAATAGACTTTCGCGTGCAAAAAGCCATGACGCCTTTTCTGCGCGGGGTTTTTGGCAATCCTTCATCGCTCCACCAAGAGGGGAGAAAGGCGAAGCTGGCCTTTGACCAAGCCAGGGTAGATATTGCTAAAATAATTAACGCCAAACCCTCCGAAATAATTTTTACGGCCGGCGGGAGCGAAAGCGTGAATTTGGCGATTTTTGGCATAGCGCGGACTTACGCGGAATGGAAAACCAACGCGGACTTACGCCGCAAGATTCCGCATATTATAACATCAGAAATTGAACATCATAGCGTGATTAATTCTGTTAAAGCCCTGGAAGGGGAGGGGTACAAAATTACTTTTGTAGATGTAGATAGTGAAGGTTTTATAAAAATCGATAAATTAAAAAAGTCTATAAGGCCGGAAACGGTTTTGATTTCCGTTATGTACGCGAATAATGAAATTGGCGCCATAGAGCCAATAGGGGAAATCGCAAAATGGCTCAAACAGATTAACACGGAAAGGGAACGCAACGGATTAACACGGATACTCTTTCATACCGACGCCTGCCAGGCCGCCGGAATTTTGGATTTGAACGTCCAGCGGCTGGGAGTGGATTTAATGTCTATTAACGGCAGTAAAATTTACGGGCCCAAACAGAGCGGGGTGCTGTATATTAGATCCGGGATCAATATTGAGCCGCTGGTTTATGGCGGGGGGCAGGAAAGAGGCCTTCGGGGCGGAACAGAGAACGTGGCAGGGGCTGTGGGGCTGGCTAAGGCTTTGAGTTTGGTTGATAATCATCGGGAAAAGGAAAACCAGAGGCTTTTGAGTTTAAGTAATTTTTTAATCAAGCAGATAAAAACTAGGATTCCTAATGTACTTTTAAACGGTGCTGAAAATGGACAATTAAAAGTTTATAAAAACAACAAGCAACAGCAAAATATAAGACATGATCAACTTAAGCGCTTGCCTAACAATATCAACTTTACCTTTAAAGGCGTGGAAGGGGAGGCGCTGATGCTTTATTTAGACGCCAGAGGGTTTGAAGTGTCCACGGCCAGCGCTTGCAGTACAGGCAACACAGAGGCTTCTCACGTCTTGTTAGCCATTGGCCGCGGCCAAGAACAAGCCCAGAGCAGTATAAGATTCAGTTTAGGCAAATTTACAACTTTAAATGATTTGAAAAATTTGATGAAAATTTTACCAAAGCTGGTAAAAGATTTGCGAAACGTGCGCAAGAAATAATAAAATGCTTTTAAAAGGCCTCGGCGGGTAACCGAGGCCTTTATATGCAGGGAAGGGCCTAAAATGAAATATTAAGCATGTCGGAGAATGAAGCTTATGCGACATGCTATGTCGAAAGTACTTCTATCGCAGGGATATTCTTAATTATTCCGTAGAAAGCTGATTTGTTGAGAACTTTGACGTTTGAATCTAGTTTATTAGATTTACGTTTTAGATAGAGATTAATTGCACTTTCGGTAATATTTCCATTTTCATTCAAATTGACCAAGTAGACATCAATTAATAAATTTGTGTACTTTTTACTTTTAGCGTTTATATTGGATATAAAGGTTCGTAACGTATTTGTGAAGAATACATCAACGCAGAATGTATAGTTTTTTGCATAAACTAAAAAATCTACTCTGCATTTTGAATCTTTTCTGAGTTCGGATTCGGATTTAATATATTTGTACAGTGGTTTTTCAACGTGAACAAAGTATTCCCCGAAATGATTTATTAATACTTCTTCTGTTTCTTTTTCTCCGATGCCACCCCGTTTGTTCGCTTCAAAGGCAATTTTAGATCTGTTGACTCCCCTGCCGTAATCTGCAATTTCTAAACCTAATTTTTTTCTTAAGTTCCTTAAGCCTCCAAACGCTCTTTGAATTTGTCTAGAGGATGGCAAAAATTCGTATTGATCGATTTCTTCCGCTGTCGGGTATCTGCCGTTTTCATCAAAGAATTTTTTGAAACCTTCAAGAATATTATCGTTGGTCCAAGAACCTTCAAAATCAGAGCCAAAAATTTTTCCGGTCTTAGCCTGTTTCTTCAAGTTTGGGTATTTTTGGAGTAATGATTCTTCAACCATAAAACTCTTAAAAAGCTCCGCAGTGTACATGATTGGCGCTTGCAACTTCATCAATCACCTGGCCGGCACCTAAGCTTTTACATAGATTCATCAGTTTCTGGATGTTGGGACTGCCTGCAGTCAGACGGCTTCCATCAAAATCTGTTATATCAAAAGAATTACCTCCATAGTGTCCAAGCGTACTGGTTTTGCCGTTTTCAGCTGGATGAGAACCCCCGGCAATTTCACTAACGCTTATTTTAATTTTACTGCCAATGGTTGCTAAAGCAGAAAGCATTTTGGCATTTAAAGCAACCGTGGTGCCGGGTGCTCCTTGATAAGAGCTACGGGCAGCTGCTTTGCCAGCCGCTGTGTCCTGGATGTTTTGTTTGGCTGTCGCGTTATCGCTAATTCCTGAAGCATGCGCTGTTGCCAAAGTAATATTATTATTGCCTAAAATTTGTTTGGCCAAATTAATCGCAGTGCCGGTTACTGGCGTTATTGGCCCGCCATCCCAAGGAGGGGCGCCGGCAGGATTTGGGTTATAAACTTTAGGGATTTGGATTGGCTGGAATTTTATTAAATCCGGGTTGATTTGTTTAAGCAGCAGAAAAGCAGATAGCAAAATCACCAGCGCGATAATAGAGCTGGCTAAGATGCTTTTAGCTTTATCTACCGCTTCGCCGTTGCCCTCGGAAGACATATATAAATATCCGCCGATGACTATAAAAAAGACGGCAATTATGCTGGCTAAGGCAATTGAAAATTTGTAAATTTTGTTAATACAGGTATATAAATCACCTTTTTGGGCGCCGTTATCCGAAGGTGTGCATAAAAATTGTCTAATGGTTTCCTCGGGGCCGGAATAAGTTAAATTGGTGTTCAGTGGATTGTTGGTGTCGGGCGGGGTTTGGGCCAGGGCCGAGCTGTAGGAAAAAAAGATTTGTGCTAAAAATAGAATGCCTAGAAACAGTTTGAGTTTTTTCATATTTTTGTGTCAAAATATACCAAAATTACCCGCTTATATTATACCAAATATCGGTTTTTATCGCTATGCCAATCTTTAAAGAGATCCTTCGTCGCCCCTCCTACGGCGAGGCTCCTCAGGATGAAATTTGCGCTATGCGCAAATTTCAATTACTGCCTAAAAAATCCATCGGGTTATAAGTGTAGCCGTAAGGCACTTTGTAAGGGCCGTAAATTTTAGTGTAGGCACCGGGGTTTACCCCAAAACCTTCCGCGTCATAAACGCCGAAATGTATATGGTATCCCCTTTCCGGCCCGTAAAGTTTTTTGGTCGTGTTGCCGGTGTTGCCTTCGTATCCAATTAAATCGCCCTGCATTAAGTGCTGGCCAACTGAAACTTTAAAGTTGGTCATATGGGCGTATACCGTAATAATTTGGCTGCTGCCGCTCTTCGTGGAAATGTTATGTTTTACCGCGACCCAGTTGCCAAAGCTGGCGTCGCTTCGGTCGGTGTTAATGACGTCCCCGTCAGCTGCCGCGTAAATCGGCTGGCCTGCCGGAGCCGCTATATCAATGCCGTTGTGAAAGTTATAACCGAGCGCGGTAAAGCCGGTGTTGCCATAGTTTTGAGTTAAAATTCCATCCATTGGCCAGGCTAAGACGCCTTTGGCCGCGGGGGTGGATCTTTTTCCAAGCTTGGCTCGAATTTTTTCGTCCAAGTCCTGAATTTCTTTTTGCAGATTATCCGCGTCCTGCTTGCTTGAAGAAAGCAGTTTTTGGAAATTTTTTTCCAGGCCCCGGGTCTGATTTAAGAGTTGTTGTTTTTGCCCCTTGATATTTTTTAAGGAATTTTGCGTTATTTGGAGCTGGTTTTGCAATTCCTTAAGTTGTTGGACGTGGATTTCCAAATCGTGCTGCTGGGCTTCCAACTTGGCTTTTAGGTCTTTGATTTTTTGCACCAGCTGGTAAATTTTACCCTGTAAGTTTTGATTGTATTGCAGTTGGTCTAAAAAATCGGAAAGGTTTTCGCTGCCTAAAGTGGTCTTTAGCGCGTATTGGTCGTCATATTGTTTTAGCTCGACAATTAACTGGCCTAAAATTCGCTTGTTATCGGCAATTTCCTGGGTCCTTTGTTCGATTAGTTTTTTTAGCTGATCAATTTGTACATTTGCGTCATCAATCTGGGTTTGTCTGGCTTCGATTTGCAGCTGGGTGGAAGCAATTTGATTGTTGTAAATGGAAATTTCGTTTTTTAAGGTCGAAGCTTTTGATTGGGTGGCGGCAATTTGTTTTTGATAGGTTTTAATTTGCCGGTTAATTTCGAGCAATTTGGTTTGGTTAGCGGTTTTTTGCGCGGCCAATTGGTCAGCGGTATCGTCCGCCATGCCCCAAAACGGGCTGAATATTAAAATCAGGCTTAAGTTTAAGCCAATAATAAAATTTGCCGCTTTTACTTTTGTTTTTATGTCTATTGCGGATTGCATTGGTTATATTATACCAAAAATCTGCACTCTTTGCCAGCATTAAGAAAGTTTTGTTATTTAAAATTCAAAAGTGCACTGGTTTAAAGTTGAAAACTGCACTCTGGCGGCTTTTGGCTTCCGGATTTAGGATATATGGTTAGCCTTAATTAATAGAAAGGATAATCATATGCTCCAAGTCCATAAGCGTCTGGACGATGAACAAGCCAGGTTAATTTTAAAGCAGTACGATGATAATGTCTTGGTTTTTAACGCCGCTTCTGCCCAGTTAGGCGTTAAGCGCCGCAGGTTTTTTCAGCTGTTAAAACTCTATCGGAAAAATCCGAATACTTTTACGGTGAGCTACAAGAGAAACGCGCCTGCCAGGATTACCGCCGAGGCCGAAGCTTCCATTCAGGATGAGCTTTTAAAAGAACAACAACTCATAGCCGACAAAAATATTCCGATTAAGTTTTACAATTATTCCGCGGTACGGGATACCCTGCTGGAAAATCATGGGCTGAGGGTCAGCGTGCCTACCATCATCGCTCGGGCTAAACAGGGCGGGTTCTACATACCAAGGCCGGAAAAGAAAGCCCATGACCATGAAGTTACTACCAACTATGTCGGGGAATTAATTCAGCATGACTCAAGCAACCACCGCTGGACCCCTTATGCTTCGGAAAACTGGTACGCGCTGACATCCCTAGATGACTACTCAAGATTAATCCTTTACGGGGACTTATTTCCGCGCGAGAGCAGTTGGACTCATATTTGCGGCCTGGAATCAGTGTTTTTAACCTACGGTTGCCCCTTAAAATACTATGTAGACCAACATTCAATTTTTCGTTACGTGAAAAACAGGGACGAACAGCGGCATATGGGTTTTACTAAATTTACCGATGACATTGATCCCCAATGGAAACAAGTGCTGAAAGAATGCAATGTCGGCGTCGCTTACGCGCTCAGCCCGCAGGCTAAAGGTAAAATCGAACGGCCTTATCGCTGGTTGCAGGACAGAACGGTCAGAAGATCGGCTAAAGGCCGCGTTACCGAATACCAGCAAGTCAGGAAAATATTTTTGTCCGAGGTTGAGCGCTACAATACCGGACAAGTTCATTCTACTACCGGAGAAATCCCAATCGTAAGGTTCCAAAGGGCAATTAAGGAAGGCAAAACCATGTTTCGGCCATTTACCGTACCCAAACCTTTTGAGTCCACCAAAGACATTTTCTGTTTACGGACTAAAAGAATTGTTAACCACTACAGGAAAATTTCTTTGAAGAATCTATGGCTGGACGTTCCTAAAGCCAGATCAGGAGAGGAAGTTGAGCTTAAATTGGTGCCTAATCTTGAAAGCAATACGGTTGAGGTAAGAATTTGGCACAGGGATTTGCTGATTTCCATACAGACAATTAAGGCTTCCGATATTAATTTAGTGCATCTTTGAACTTTAAGGAGTGCACTTTTGAATTTTTCCTAACAGCATTAAGAAAGTTTTTTTATGGCCGTTTCAATTCTCTGCAAAATTTCCGTTTTGCCAAGACCCAAAGCCAAAACAGCTGCCGCTTCAAAAGGTCCCGGGCTTTTTTCCAATCCGGTTATTGCAACCCTAAACGGCCAAAGCACCGAGCCGTTGTCGTAATTTTTGTCCACGATGAATTTTTTAATAGCCAACTCCAGCTTTTCTTTGGCATAATCAGCCTCAGGCAAATTTTTAAATAGTTCTAACAAATCAGATAACACCGATTTAGTTTTTTCTTTATCCGATTTTTTCCAAACCAAAAGTTCGGGCGCGTAATCGGGCGCTTTAAAAAAGTAAGCAGTCCTCTCCCCTATCTCTGAGAGTTTTTTTAAGCGTTCTTTTTCCAGAGCCGCAATAGCGGTTAAAAACGCTCCGCTGAATTTTTCAGTCTTTGTTCCGTATTCCTGCCAGTATGGCTTTAGCAGTTCGGCCAAGGCCGCGTCAGTTTTAAGTTTAATGTATTGTCCGTTTATCCAGTCCAGCTTGTTTAAATCAAATACCGCGCCGGACTTATTGATTTTGGCCAAATCAAATTGCGCGATTAAATCATTTAGAGAAAAAATTTCCTGCTCAGTCTTCGGGTTCCATCCCAAAAACGCCACAAAATTTATAAGCGCTTCTTTTAGGTAGCCTTTTTTTAAAAAGTCTTCCACGGCCACGTCGCCTTGACGTTTGCTAAGTTTGCTTTTGTCCGGATTTAAAATCAGCGGCAAGTGGGCAAATTGCGTCGGCTGCCAGCCTAAAGCCTGGTAGATTAAAATATGTTTGGGCGTGGAGGGCAACCATTCTTCGCCGCGAATGACATGAGTAATCTCCATCAGATGATCATCAACCACCACGGCTAAATGATAGGTCGGAAAACCGTCGGATTTAATTATTACCTGGTCATCCAAAACTTTATTTTCGTAAGTAATATCGCCGTAGATTAGATCATGAATCACGGTTTGGCCCTCGTTAGGAATGGCAAAACGAATTACCGGCCGCTTGCCCGCTGATTTTCCGCCGGAGGCGGATCCGCCTTTGGCGGAAAATTCTTCAATTTTGGATTTTATTTCATCAGCCGAAAGTTTTTTGCAATGCCGGTCGTACATCGGCGGTTTTTTAAGCGCCGTTTGTTCTTTGCGCAATTCTTCCAGCCGTTCTTCCGAACAAAAACAATAATAAGCTTTGCCTTCATCCATTAGTTGCTTGGCGTACTTTTGATAAATTTCCAGACGTTTGGATTGTAAATACGGGCCATGACCGCCCCTTTCTTTTATGCTTCCATCATCCGTCACATAAAAGCCTTCGTCAAATTCAATGCCCATTTGATTCATCACATGAACCAAATTTTCCAGCGCGCCTTCAACCAGACGGTTCTGGTCGGTGTCTTCCACCCGCAAAACGTGCTGTCCGCCGTGATGCCGCGCGAATAAAAAACTAAACAGCGCGGTGCGCAAACTGCCAATGTGAACAAAGCCGGTTGGTGATGGGGCGAAGCGAGTTCTGACCATATAGGATGTAGGATTTAAGATATAAGATGTGGTGTAAATGCCTTTAGATTATACCCTTTTCCTGTATTTCCTTCAACTCTGCTTGGGCGATTTTTGCTATGGGTTTACGATGCTCGTGGACTTCGTCAACTAATCGGTCGGCCGAAACCCATTTGTAATTATTAAACTCAACACCGTCAACTTTTATGCTATCGGTTGTTTTTAAATAAACCATGGATTGTTCTTGTCCTTTGTATTTGCTTTGATGCAGTAAAAGCGGCCTTAAAGCGTTAGGATAAAGATAGGAATATTTATTTTTTGAAACGGACAAAATTTTAAAATTCACTATCCCAATTTCTTCTTTGCATTCTCTCGCGGCCGTTAGTTCTATTGTTTCGTTTTTATCTATGCCGCCTTGCGGAAATTGCCAATAGTTAAACATGTCTTCTTTTTTAAAGCCAAATTTTTTATCATCTGGATTATTGGGATTGCGCTGACAAATTAAAAGTTGATTTTTATCATTTAAAACAACGCTAACCACATTTGGGCGGTAAGGGTAAGACATAAAAATTTTATATCTAAGTAGCGCTATGGCAAGCCCAAAAGTTGCCTGCCAGATTCGCTTGATGCGGCGGGGTTGGGTTATTAGGCGCCAGAGCCATTCAAGGCCAAAGGAGCGCAAAAATTTGGGCGGCTGGAGCGCCTTTCCTGCCAGGTAATCAAAAGTACCGCCCAGGCCAATAGCCAGTTTTACGTTTAAATTAGGAAGGTTTTGGGCTATCCAGCGCTCTTGCTTAATTGGCCCGTAGGCTACAAAAAGCAGGTCTGGACGCGCGCGATTTATATCATCGGTGATTGTAATATCATCAGAATTTTTATTACTGTAATCTACAATTCTTAGCCCTTGGTACTTAGCCCTTAGCCCCTCTGCCGCCAGTTTTGGGGTATTGCCAAATCCGCCTAAAAGATAAACTGAAAGATTATTATCAGCCGCCATTTTGGCCAAGTCCCAAACCAAATCACTGCCCGGGATTTTTTGGGGCAGTACGCCCATAATCCATCGGCGGTTAAAAACAATCGCTGCCAAACTGTACTTAATTTGCCAAAGCGCC
>JAJYWK010000062.1 GCA_021791515.1 bacterium
GTTTAATTGATTTGGGCAGTCCGGCGCCCTCGACCTTTTTGGGGTTCTTGTCCCCATCCCAGCCTTCAATTTTTTAAAGGCTGGATGGAGCTGGAACTTTTTATATTTTCTGGTTGAACACCGCTTGCACCCATTCTCTGATTAATTTCCGGTCTCCTTTACCGCCTATGTGCCAGCGGGTTTCGTAGGCGACTTCGTCTTTGCTCTTGTAGTTATAAATTGTTACCACCGTGGCCTTGTCGAGTTTATAACTCCATTCGGCGTCGACCTTGTTGTCGCCGCTGCCTATTTTGTGCGGCTTGCCGAGCTTGCCGGTCAGGTCGATGTAACGCATAGTTATCAATCCGATGTAGCTGGTTTCCAGCCGATCTTTTTCGCTTGCCTTGTGGGCCGTAAGAAGTTTGAGTAATTTCATATGCTTAGCGGTTAATCTTTAAGAGGTCTTTGATTTCTTGGCGAGTCCTGGTTCCCAGGTAAATCGTGGTTTTTTGTTTTGGCCTGCCCGGATCGTATACGGCGTCCCTGACCAGGTCTTCCAGTTCTTGCATCAGCAGGCGGTAAGTTCTTTTCGGGTTTTTTATTGCCTCCTTGCGGTTTATAAAAATTTTTATATCCATCTCCAAAAAGTTTTCCGCAACCCTGGCTTTTATGTTCTTGTTCATATTCTGTCCTGGGTTAATTGTCTGATGGTTTCGTCGACCAGTGCGTTAAAAATCATGTCATGCGCGCCGCTTATGTTCTGGTCAATTTTAGCCTGGGGGTTGGCTGGCGTGGCTTCCACGTCTAGCGTGGTAAGTTTGCCCATAAGATATCCGGTCTGTTCGGCTATCTCATCAATGGTGCCTCCCACGATCCTTTCGTCGACTACGTGGTCGGCCATAGTCCGGCCGCTTTGAGGGAGCTTTGTGTTCAGTAGCTTTTGTATTTCTTTTTTGAGTTTGGCGTTCATAGGCCTCGTACTCCTTTCCTAGTTAATTAATTTTGTCCTCCGCGCCGGCGACCTTGCCTGGGAGACCCGGGCAGGCGTGGCGGTTTTATACTCCCCACCGGCGCGCAGGATAAAATTTTGGGCATACGAAAACCCCGCAAGTCTTAACAGACTTGCGGGGTTGAAATCCCGAAAATTTACTTGGTGGGACGGCCGGGGATCGAACCCGGGACAAACGGCTTAAAAGGCCGCTGCTCTACCAGCTGAGCTACCGTCCCACGAATTTATTGATTTTTTTAAGGAGAGATGTAGCGAGTAGGGATCGAACCCACGACAAACGGCTTAAAAGGCCGCTGCTCTACCAACTGAGCTACAGACCCAAAACATAGGGAAATTAACTTATGCTAGGCTATTTTACAACATTTCTTGGAATTTTTCAAGACTTAAGAAATTTTATTTTTATCCACACTTGCTTTTTATTTAAAGTGTGCCATAATATAGAAAAGTAAATTTATGGAAATAAAAAGAAATAAAAAACAAAAACAGGGCGGATTCACTTTAATTGAACTTTTGGTGGTGGTGGCGATTATTGCCCTGCTCACTTCTATTGCTTTAATTTCTCTAATGTCAGCCAGGCAAAAGAGCCGCGACACAAAGCGCGTAGCCGATATGGTTCAATCCAATACGGCTTTGGAACTTTATTGGACTACCTATAAAGGATATCCTTCAACCGCCGGAGTGCCGACACCTTTGGTGCCGAATTACGCTTCCAGTTTGCCTGTCCCGCCGCGGCCAGCGGATGGCGGTTGCGACGCAATCGACTTTCATACCTACAATGCGGCAGTTCCGGCCAATACCATGGCTAGTGGTTATTATTATTATCCCAGCGGCACGGTTTACGTTGGCGCTAATAATACGCAAGTGGTGCCGGATTTTGCTTATTACTTTTGTATTGGTAACCAAACCGGCAACGTTTCGCCTGGCATTCATTGGATTACTCCAAAAGGAATCAGATAAATTTTTTAAACCCCACCCGTGGAAAACTGTAACCGGGTGGGGTTTTTTTGTTTGGCAAAGCAGGATATAATAAGTAGGAATTATGATAGATAAAATTAGTGAATTAAAACATCAAATCTTTAGCCGCCGGCCGGTTTTAGGCGAAATTTACGAGACGCAAGGACGGCAAATTTTGGCGGATTATATTGTTAAAACCTGGCGATTGCCGCAAGACAAGCCGGATGCTTTGTTTTTGGCGGTGTTGAAAAAAAGTTTGACTGCAATTTACGGCCATACGGAGGCCGATTCAGCAGTGAGGCAATTATCGCAAAAAGCCGTTATTTCCACCATTGACCATCATGGTATTTGGAACCACCCATTTTTTGTAAACAGCAGTTTAATTTATTCCCTATATTTCAGTTCCAAAGAGTGCGCCTTGGTGCTGTCCACGGAAAGCGTGTCTTTAAATAACACTTCTTCCTGGTCCGGATGTTTGTTGGCCCACGATGAAGCGCTAAATTTAAAACGTTATTCTTTTTTTCCTGACAGGTTAAAAAATTTGCCTGTTTTTTCCGTTCCGGCAATAAGTGCCAGCAATATCGCTAGCTGTAAAAGCCGGATGCCGGCAGGGGAGCGGTTTTTGATTGAATCTTTGAATTTGCAGGATATTTTGGAATTACCCAGTTTTTCTTTGCAGGCCTGTCAAATCAGTTCCCGTTTTTGGCAGACAGTATTTCCAACTGCCCCGAAATTGTTGTATTTTCCTCTGGAAAGTTTGGTTTTAAATTGTTTGCGGGAACTTTTTGAGCAAGACGAAAATAATTTTTTAGTTAAATTGGTTTTTAGCAAAGAGGGTCAAAAATTGTGGCAAAAATATTTTGGCGCTGAGCATACATTTATGTTTTGGGGGATTGACGAACATGGCCACAGGAAAAATTTATCTGCTTTGCCGGCCGGCGAGGAATTGCTAAAGTCGATCACATCGCGAAAAATCTACCCCTCCAGCCCGTTATGTTTTGCGGTTTTGCTTACCGTTAATTTGGCATGCGTGGGCGGTTTTACCCAAACTACCTGGCTTACAAATTTTAAGGAAAAATTTTTACAATTGCTTGAAGAGATGGAAGTATTAAATGTTTTAGATACGGTTAAAGATAATCCCACCAAAAATTTTGCGGAAAGCGATTTGGCGTTTTTAATTAGAAATGGAAAAGTTTTTAAACCCAGCGCAGCGGATTTGTATTTGCAAAAAGATTCCGGCTTGTATCAGAAGTATCAAAATTTAGCCGCCAAAATTACTTTAAAACAAAGTATTGAATCAGCCTTGCCGGAAATTTATAAAGTGGTGATTCCCCAAAAAGAACATAAAACGGAATTATTGAATGTTGGCAGACAGGCTATTTTAGGAAATAACGGCCTGAAAGCGATTATTGAGGCAGTTTTAAAAGGTTGACCCCGTTAGAGGTAATCCGCCTTTGGCGGATGCCGGCGAGCTAGCGCGCCGGGCCTCTAACGCTTTAAATAACGAAACCCCTCAATCCTTAACAGTCTGATATACTTTTCTTGGGGGGAGTTTCCTTGCCGAAAGCAAGAAAACCTGCCCCAATAAAAGAATAAAA
>JAJYWK010000057.1 GCA_021791515.1 bacterium
TGGCTGTTTGCCTAACTTTGCCGCCGTTTAACTTTAACTTCCTGATGATTTCTTTTGGTTTTAAGCGCATATTGTTCCTTTCAGTATTAGTTTACTAAAGGTGTTCAATATGTTGGGTTACAATACGTCATGCCGCCTTTAAAGGCGGCTTTGTGATATAATTATACTTACCAAAACTGCTAATTCTATGGACGCGGATAAAGACCTCGCAAAAAAAATCCAAGACTACCAGCAGGTGGCCAAGGAAAATCCAAACGTTGATGTGGGCCTTTTGATGATGAACGCGCTTACATCGGAAAAACAAAATATAGTTTCTGCCAAAGCCAAACGCCGGGCTTACGGTATTGCTTTAGCCGTGCCGCCTTTTGGCTTGCTCTTTACTTTAAAATATCTTTTTAGCGATGAAGACGATGCCAGGCAGGTGGCCTGGATTTGCGCGATTTTAACCTTTGTTTCAGTTTTAGTTTTTTGGCTGTTTGGCAAAATACTGCTGTCCGGTTCGGGCACTTCGGTTGACCAAATCCAGAAGATTACACCAAAAGATATCCAGCAGATGTATCAATAGCGCCTCTGTCATTCCGAGTCCCGATTTATCGGGACTAAGAATCTCTTAAAGTCTGTAATTAATCAATCGTTAAGGGATCCCTCCACTCCTCGCTCCGCTCGTCGGTCGGGATGACACCCACATTTACCCTGAAACTTTTTCTTAAGTTTTGCGTATTATATAATGTATGCTAAAACATAAACATGGCTGACTTAGAACTGTTAATAAAAAAATGCCAAGACGGCGACACAGAAGCCTTCGGCGAAATTTACGAACAATTTTCCGAACGGATTTTTCGCTTTATCAAATTAAAGGTGCAAAACAAGCCGCAAGCCGAGGATATCCTGCAGGACACCTTTGTCAAAGCCTGGCGCGGCCTGCCTAATTTTAGCTCCCAAAAGGGCGATTTTAGCGCCTGGCTTTATACCATCGCCGGCAACACCATTAACGACTATTTTAGAAAAATCTACCGCGCGCCGGAAAGCCTGGAACTGGACGAGAATATCAACATTGCTTCTTTCCACTCGCCTCTCAAAGACGCCATAATGGCTTCTGACTCCTTTGAACTGACATCGGCAATAAAACTTTTGCCCACAGCTTACCGCCAGGTTTTAGAACTGCGCTTTATTCAGGATTTTTCCATTTCGGAAACGGCAAAAATTTTGGACAAAAGCAATCTGGCTATAAGGCTTTCCCAATTTCGCGCTTTAAAACAACTTAAAGAAATCATGCGTAAAAATTATGATTCTGAATATTCAAAAATTTAAACGGGAAATCGTAGGACTCAAAAGGCTAAAGCCGCAAAGCGAACTGCACCCTTTGTCCAAAGCCGCGATTAAACAAAGAGTGATGGCGGAAATTGCTTCCCCGTCTTTTGTGGCCGCCGCGACTCCAGCCCTGCGCGCCGGCTTTCTGCAAAGAATTACCCATTATTTAGCCCCAATTGGCGCCGGTGTTTTGTTTTTCGCGGGCACGGTAATGGCTTCCGGTGGAGCCATGCCCGGAGATAAGCTATACCCGGTAAAACAAGCAAAAGAGCAGGCGGAGTTTAAATTGGCGCCCGGCGAAACAGCCAAAGCAAAAGTTCAAGCCAAGCACGCCGAGGAGCGCATTAAAGAACTAAAACATATTTTGGTATCTGAGCCGCAAAAAGAAGAATTAGCAAATCAAATCGCGCAATCGCCAGATACTTCTACTCCTCAGTTAGGCGGCGCAATTAATGCCACTTCCGCACCCTTGCAGGAAAAAAAACTTTCAAAGAATTTCCAGGAAAATAAAAAAACCCGAGTTTTTAGAGAGCAGGCAAAAACACAATACAAAGAAGCAATGGCGGCTTTAAAACAAGCCAAGCGGCACTCGGAAGAAAAGGGTGATGTAGTTGAAGCAAAAAATTTAACTCAAAATATCAGCCAATTAAAAGACAAAGCGAAACTAATTGAGCTGGAAGACGATGATGAAAAAAAACCGACTTCACACACACAAGACAATGACGATTAAAATAACCCCGTCCCGATTTATCGGGACGGGGTTATTTTGTTATTGGCCTGGTCGGCGGCACCTGCATATAATTTAAAATAAACTGCGCGATTTTTCCCCAGGCCGGCGCGGCCGTGCTTTCGGCAAACTGTACATCTCTGGGGTGGTCAATCCGCACCAACATAACGAACTTTGGGTCTTCCACCGGCCCATAGCCGATAAACGAACCAATGTTATTATTTTCCTCATAGCCCCTGCCGTCTTTTTTAGGCACCTGCGCCGTGCCGGTTTTACCGGCAATATAATATCCGGGAACTCCCGCTCTTTTCCCATGGCCGTTTTCCACCACCGAAACCAGCATGGCGGAAATTACATTAGCTGTTTTTTCCGAAATCGGCTGGCCGGCTTCCATAACTTGAGTATTTTCAACAGCTCCGGTGGGTAAGATTTTACTCTGAATAATAAATGGCTTCATCATTTTGCCTTGGTTAGCCAATGCGGAATAGGCTTCTATTAACTGTATTGGCGTAACCGTAAGCCCCTGGCCAAAACTGGCGGTATGAAAATTTACCGCCACGCGCGCTTTTAAATTATCCAAATTTCCCCTGCCTTCCGGCAGCTCAACGCCCGTAGCCTGCCCAAAACCGAAATTTTTTACATACTCAAAAAATTTATCATTGCCAATTTGCTCTTTGGCAAAAATCGCTCCGGTATTTAAGGATTCGTCCAAAACCTGGGTCATAGTCTGTAGCCCATGCGCTTTAGCGTCGGAATTTTTTATTGTGTAGCCGTCAATTATCACCGAACCCCTGTCGACATATGTTGTTTCCGGGGTAACCTTTCCTTCATTTACGGCCGCGGCCATGGTAATGGCTTTAAAAGTCGACCCAGGCTCGAAAACACCGGTAGTTGCCAAATTATTAAACACGGCAGGATAGGAAACTTTATTATATTCATTAAGATTATAATCGGGATAATTAGCCATGGCCAATATCCGGCCACTTGAAGGTTCCGCCACAATTACCGTACCCCCGTCCGCGCCGTTTTTTATTACCGCGTCTTTAATAATACTTTCGGCCTGGAACTGGATGGTCTTGTCAATTGTTAAAATCAAATTAACGCCGTCCACGGCAGGCCGCTCTTTTCGGTTAGCGCCAAAAATTACAGTTCCTGAGGTGTCCCCCTCTGCAACCAGTTCTCCCGGCGTGCCGGCTAAATCTTTGTCGAAATAACGTTCCAAGCCATAAAGCCCTGCTTTGCGGTCATTTTTATAGCCTACAAACCCCAACACCTGGCTCAATAATTTATTTTCAGGATAAAATCGA
Source organism: bacterium (assembly GCA_021791515.1). GTDB lineage: Bacteria > Patescibacteriota > Doudnabacteria > UBA920 > UBA920 > PALSA-1336. The sequence goes on from JAJYWK010000057.1 coordinate 3,346, forward strand.
GTATCCTCGGAATCAAAATAAACTCCCGAAAGTTTTAAGTCCTTAATTTTTTGCTGCTCTGAGTCGGTTAAATTCTTTTTTAACGGGACATATTTTTTGCCGGCTTGCGTAATTTTGCTGTAAATATCTTTTCTTTCCAAACCCAAAACGGAGGCCAAAGAAGCGGCAGTTAAATCCGGGTTCAAAATATCGCCGGGCACGGCGTAAACCAAATAACTTTTTAGGTTTGTGGCAATCGGCACGGTTGCGGAAGAAACTTTGTCTACAATTTTTATTTCTCCGCGGCTGGGAAACAATTTTTTATAAATGCTGTGCTGTGAATCCGCCCTGTCCCGGGCCTGCTGGCCGTTTATTACCTGCAAATAAAACAGCCGGCCGGTTAAAACCAAAAAGAACAATATGAAAAAAGCAGTCACAAGGCTGCTTCTTTGATAAAAAATATTTTGTGGTCTGTTGGTCCGCATTATATACCTATTTCATAGTAAACTGGCTAACCTGCAAAAATGTCGGAGTACCCGCGGCGACAAAATTGGAATTTAGAAAATCAGACTGGATGCTTACCATGGAGCCCGCTTCGGAAACTTTTAGGCTGATTTTACGGTTATCTTCCGTAAGAACGGAAAGCCTTTTCTGTAAAGACTTAATTTCATAACCGACAGAGGAATACTGGTTTACGCCATAAACATAGCTCATTAGCAACATTACATTCAACGCAATTAAACCTACCGCAAAATAAAAGCGCAAGTCGGATTTTGGCATGACTGCCGCTTGAAAATTTCTAGTCTGAATCTTTGGCTTGTTAAACAAGGAAACCCAAAAATTTTCTAAGGCGATGGCTTTTTGCATGTAAGAAAAATTACTTGTTTTAGATTTTTATTTTAAAGTTTGATTATAGCTCTTAGCTTTGCGGGCTTAGACCGCGGATTATGCCTAAGTTCTTCTTCTGATGCCACCACAGGTCGCTTTGTTAAAATTTTGCCCTTTGGATTCTTTCCGCAAATACACTGGGGAAACTCCGGCGGACACACGCATCCTTTGCTCAATTTTACAAAAAACTGCTTAACAATTCTGTCCTCCAGTGAATGGAAACTTACCACCACTAATTTGCCGCCCGGGGCCAACAAGCCAAATGCTTTGGGCAAAAACTCCTCTAAACTGCTTAATTCGTGGTTAACCTCTATCCTTAACGCCTGAAAAATTCTTCTGGCTGAGTCGTCCGCCCTATGTTTTACCGGCTTAGGAAGTGCATTTACTATCAACTGATATAAATCTGAAGTCTGTCTTATCTCTTTACCCTTTACCCTATACCCTATAACCTCTCTTGCTATTTGCCTGCTGAATTTTTCTTCCCCATAATCTTCAAATATTTTTCTTAAACGGTTTTCATCATAATTTTCTAAAATAAACTTGGCTGTGAGCTCCTGGCTTTGATCAAACCTCATATCCAAAGGCTGATTTGTCTGAAAGCTGATTCCGCGGTGTTCTAATTCGTATGATGATAACCCAAGATCCGCAACAATCCCATCCGGCGGCGAAAATTTATGATGCTTAACTATCTTGTCAATGTCCTTAAAATTGCCTTGGGCAACCGTCAAACATTTGACATTTGACATTTGACCTTTGGCATTCTCGATTGCATCCTTATCAAGATCTATCGCCAATATCTTGCCGCCCGATCCAACACTCTCCGATATCGCGCGGCTGTATCCGCCCCCGCCCAAAGTCGCGTCAATAAAATTCTCACCCGATTTAGGGTTCAAATAACTTAAAACCTCTGAAAGTAAAACAGGAATATGTTGATAGTTCAAATCTTAAATCCTAAATCTTATATCTTAAATTGTTATACTCCCAAACTCCCCAATTGTTCCGCGATGCTGTTGCTGGCCGCTTCGGTTTGCTGTTTATAAGCCTGCCACAACTCCTCGCTCCAAATTTCAATGCGGTTATACAAACCGGCCACCACTGCTTTTTTTCCGATTTTGGCAAATTCTTTCAAATACCCGGGCAAAATAATCCTGCCCTGTTTGTCCACTTCGCAGTCCATAGCCCCGGCCAACATTAGCCTGGAAAAAGCGCGGGTATTAGCAGTAGAAATTGGGAGACTAGCCAATTTGGTTGCTAATTTTTTCCACTCTTCCAGGCTGTACAAAAATAAGGAATTATCCAAGCCTCTGGTAACCACTACGTGTTTTTTTAAGCTCGCTCTAAACTTAGCTGGAATTGATATTCTGCCTTTTTCATCCAAACTAGCCTGATATTCGCCAATAAACATACTACAGAATTACAAATTAATACGAATCTACACCTGCCCGCCATGCCGTTCTTTTACTGGCAGGTTAGAGTGATTAAAAAAATTAATGGCTACGGTTATTAAACAATTTCCAAGCAGGCTTGTCAGGCGGGGATACCTACAGATAGCCTTTTCTTTAATGCAGACATCTGTTGTGTTTTTATATTTTTTTCTGTAGTTTTGAAGATAAAAGTGAAGATAATTTTTCCACAAGACTTACCACTTATCCCCACTTATAACCACTTTTTACCATTACTCATATATTATACCCCACAAAAACCCAAAGGTCAATGCTACCAAATCGACAATATAAACAAAAAATCCGCTTTGTTAAGCGGATTTTATATCTAAGACGTATTAAGACTTCCTACCTATCCACAATCAATTTAAAAAAAATTTAAACCATGCGAATATTTCCTAAAAAATTTTATTATTTAATCATAAAACCAAAATTTGAGCAAATAAATGTGCTTACCGGTAAAAAAAGTCATTACTAATTATTTGATTCTAAGCACATACGCCGCAATTCCAAACGCCACCGAAACATTTAAACTTTCTTTTTTGCCAAACATTGGGATTTCTACCGCGCTATCGCACAATTTTAAAATTGCCTTGCTCACTCCCCTCACCTCTTCGCCCAAAACCAGAGCCAGCGGAAATTTGGGCTTGAATTTGGTAATTGATTGCGGGCGGCTAACTCCTGCCCCTGCAGGAACCTTGTTTTCTAACGCGACAATCTTTACGCCTTCTGATTTTAATTTTTTTATTAATCTGGACGGCGATTTGCAGTGTTCCCAAGGAACCCAGGTTTCCGCCCCCAGCGCGCTTTTTTGCATGCGCAAACGGTGCAGTTCATTGCCGGGCGTACCGGTATAACCGGTTAAATATATCTTGCTCACATTAAAAGAGTCGGCAGTCCGAAAAATTGAGCCGACATTATAAAGCGAGCGCATATTGTGGGCGATTACAAAAAATTTTTGGCGTTTTTTTATTCGTGCCATTCAATGCCTATTAGTTCCGTCAGCCGGCAAATTAGCGCCGCTGGCGCTTAAAATAAAAAATGAAAATATAAAACATAATCAACAGCCCGTAGTTAATAAACATAAAATGCGAGTCGGCCCAGGAAATGCCGTAGTGATTTTTAAAACCGGAAAGCGGATGCAAAAACGGCGTGCTGTAAAAATCCGGATGGGTAAAAATATCAATTACAATATGAAACATCCAGCCCAAAAGCGGCCAGTAAAATTTTCCTTTGCGGATAGCCATCACAATTGCCACAACCACAATAAACGAAATCAGGCTATGAGTATAGCTGTAAGACTCTCTCGCCCAGACAAACGCCCATTGGCCGGAACTGGCCAGCTGGATTAATTTATTTTTTCCAAAATGAAAAAACGCGTACACAGTAGCCGGAGTAAAAGAAATTATATCCGGCATAATGCCAAAAAACACGGCCCAGAGCCGGTCTTTTAAATTTTCCCTATATTTTTTATAGTACGCCAGGTTAGTCCACAAAGCGTGGGCAAAAATGTCCATTAAAATTGATGGTTATAAAGTATTTCAGCCAATATTGTAATAAGTGTTTACTAAATTATGCCAATGAGTTTAAATTAAAATCCGTGTTTATTACCCGCTCCAAAGCGCCGCTTAGTTTAATTAAATGGATTTCCGCGGTTATGGAAACCGTGAGCTTAAATACATGCCCGCCAATCACCGTAAAATCCGTCCGTCCAAACATGCCGTGGGCGTGAATTATGGGCGCCCCGTCTTTTAATCCGCCATTACCGATAAACGAAATTATTTCCAAATCTTCAACAAAAGGTTTTTTCCGGTAATCTTTAATATGTGAATTAAAATACCCAAGTTCAACTTCCCCGGCCGCGCCAATGCCGGAAAATGAGCAGGCAAAAACGCTGTTCTCCTGCATAAATTTCGCCAAACCGGCTACAACTTCTTCGCCTTTATCAAACCGCAAAACATAATTATTATTGTCTTGAACGATAATTTTCATACAATATAATCCTAATGCTACGAATTAACATCCGAATGCTCCGTAATCTTTCGATAACCTTTTTCGGGTCATTCGGATTGCAGCCTTTTGGATAATTCGGATTATGCTATGCCAACTTTACGCTTCTTGCCAGCACATCTTTAACTTTTTGGATTATATCGTCCACCGACTGGTCAGACTTAAGCAAATAGTCCACGGCGCCCGCTTCCACAATCTTGCTGATTGTTTCAACATCGCCAATATTGGTAAGCACAACAACCGGAACTTTGGCAGTGTCGGGATTGGCTTTGATTTCCCATAACACCGAAATGCCGTCCAGCTTGGGCATCATTATGTCCAGCAGCATCAAATCCGGCATAACTTCTTTGGCCTTGGCCACGGCCTCCTCGCCGTCATAAGCCGGCGTAGGCTCAAAGCCGGCGGCTTTAAGCGCGTCGCAAAGCGAACCCGAAATTAATTTGTCGTCTTCGGCGACTACTATTTTTGTCATACTAATTTCCTTAATAATCCCAATACTCCGAATTAGTATCCGAATGATCCAAAAACAGATTACGCGCCTTTCTGGGTCATTTGGATTGCAATATTCGTATTATTCGGATTATATTTATTATTTTTTTAACGGCAGGCTAAAATAAAAAGTTGATCCCAAATTTTCCCCGGCCGACTCCGCCCAAATTTTTCCCCCGTGCGCTTCCACAATCCCCTTGCTCACCACCAACCCCAAGCCTGTTCCTTTGCGCGAGCGGTCGCCGCTTTGCAATTGCTTAAACTTGGAAAACAGCTGGGCTAAGTCTTCTCGGGAAACGCCAATACCGGAATCTTTTATTGCTACCACAGCCATTTTATTTTCCGCATCCGGGCTTAAATTAATGTCAATTTGCCCTGCATCGGTGTACTTGATGGCATTGCTGATTAAATTACCCAAAACCTGGGACACCCTTACTCTATCAAATTTTAGCACATATTTTGCCGGGGTAATAACATTAATGGCCAAATGTTTAACTTCCGCCTGCGGCCGGAAAACCTTGGCCTGTTCATTTATTACCTCCACAATGTCATAATCCTGCAAATTCAGTTCAAACTTGCCGGCTTCGATCTTCGCCACGTCCAATAAGTCATTAACCAGTTCAAGCATATTGTTGGAAGCAGTTTCTATGGTAAGAGCGGTGTCTTTGATTTTCGCCGGTTCCATTCCTTGCGCGGCTGAAAGATTTTTTATCATGCTTTCGGAAGACCAGCGCACGGCGGTTAAAGGCGCCCGAAGTTCGTGCACCATCATGGCCGTGAATTCCTGCCGCAATTTTTCCAAAGATTTTTCCGTGGTAATGTCATGAAAAAGTACGCTGGCGGCAATTATTTGCCCGGCATTATCTTTTACCGGAGAAATGGTGAGTTCCAAAGCTTTGTCTTTCAATAACACCTCTGGTACGGTAATGGTTTTGTTTTCCGCTATGGCCTGCTCAATTTTTGTTCTTAAATCTATTTTTCCGGCCAAACTGTCCACTATGTCAAACATAGTAAGCTGTTTGTCCGTAGGCAAACCGAAAATATCTTTTACTACCGGGTTATACACGCCCAGCTGATAATTTAAGTCTACGGTAATTACGCCGTCAGTTAAGGAATAAATTACCGCCGCCAGCTTGCCTTTTTCGCTGTCTAATACGGCCTGCAGTTTGGAAACCGCGGTTGCCGCCTGGTTGGTAATGGTATACAAAATAGAGGCCTGCTCTTCGCCGTAGCGCCCCTTTTCGGAAGAAGCAACATTTATCAGTCCCACCAATTTTTGGGAAATTACTACCGGCAGGTTAAAAAAAGAAGCGACTTTCACTTTTAGATTATCATCCAAAATATTTCCGGTGACGCTTTCGTCCACACTGGTGGGCTTAATTTCCCTGTTTAAAATCGCTCCGTATGAAAGCAACATTTTTTCCTTGACTTCTTCCACAAATTCATGGTTAACGGTTTTTTCCACATGGCACTTAAATACCGCGCGGCCGTCTTCGGCCAAAACCATATATGCCACCGTATCGTATTCCAGCAAGTTGCCCAAACTGCTGGTAATAATGTCCACGATTTTCGCCGTGTCCAAAGAATAGCCAATCCTCTCGCTGATTTCTTTTAAAACCTGGGCCTGATAAACTTTTTGCTGCAACTCCAAGGACTGCCCGGCTTCGGATTTTAAAAACTTCCGCTCGCGGGTGGACGAATAAATATAACCCGTCACCACCACGGCCAGCATGATAAAGTCTATTATGAGAAGGATGTTGATCATTTTTGTTTTTTATCCGGAAACTTTACGGGGACACTACTGAAAACTGCGGAAATTTATGCAAATTTTTTATAAAACTTTCATTCCGTAGTTTTCCGTAGATTCGTATTTTAACTTCCGGATTAAAGGCCTTTCACGGTAGGATACTTTTCCAATAACGAATTCAAGGTCATCTGCGCGATTTGCCCGGAAAGATTCATATATTCATTTGCCACGCCTTTTAATACCATTGGCGGATCGCCGTCCATGTCCAACACCACGCCATCATCGGCTAATTTGAGCCCCGGCACTTTACGGGCTTTATCCAAAGCAATATTGGGGCCCAAAACCACCATTTGCTTTTGGATTAAATCGGTAAGCATTTTTTTATATTCTGTCTGATCTGGCAAGGCCATATTTTGTTTCCTTTATAATGCCCTTAAAGCAAAACCAAAAGGGTTTTTTAATTTTGATAGATGCTTAATTATACTTTGTATAATTTCGCTCGTTCGGCAACTGAAAACAAGTTTTCATTACCTCACTCGCTTCATTATAACATAAAATCCCAAAAAACCAAATTTTTACTCCTTCTTACTAAACCCAGCACCACTTTCGCAAATTACAATTTTGTTATTTAAACTCGGTAGAAAACGGTTTAGCTTTTATTTGTTTATATTCGGATTCTGTGCGAAAGTGGCGCTGGGTAAATTCCTTCAATCTCCCAAACCCAATACTATCCTTAAACGCATACTTGGCCTTTAAGACCGGCGCGCGGCAAATGGTAAAACCGCCATATTTGGCGTTAATCCTATCTAAGGCCGAAGCCACGCTGGCTGTTCGTTCTTCATCGCCAAACAGGCTTAATTGCCTTACGTAAGGCTTCAGTCCGGCCACGGTTACACCGATGAGTTTAAATTCAAATGATCCGCGCGCCGATCCGCGTAATAAATCCGCGTGCAGATCCGCGATTTGCAAAAAAATATCGTGGCCGTCATAAATATAAAACCCTAATTTGCGATCCTGACTAAAGCCTTCGTAATTTTTATTTACCCCGTTAGCAATTTTGCCAATGCTAAAACTGAAATTTTCTGATATTTGACCCGCCAGACCTGATGTTGAACTGATGCTTTTAGAAAAATTACTTTCGGGGGTCGACACGAAGAAGTGGATAATGTTCCCAGTCAATTTTTGCTTCCTTAATCTCTGCCCCACCATTTCGCACAACTTATAAAGCACCGGAATAAAAAATTCGGGCTTGCGATACTCTTTAGGCAAAGTGTACATATGGCCAATGGATTTTATGCCCCGGTCTTCCTCTACCTTGGCTTTCCAACTTCCCTCCAGCTGGCCCATTTGGTGCAGATGATGCCCCATCAGCGGCCCAAACCTGGAAACCAAATGGCTTTTGGGGTGATTTTTTAAATCCAGCAAAGTTTTAATGCCCAAAGCGTTTAAATTCTGCTCCTGCCTGCGGCCGATGCCGGGGATGTCTATGAGTTTCAGACACTGATATAAATCGGCTTTTGACAAAAGCAACGGCGCTTCATCTGTGGTGTCATCCCGACCGAGTCCCGATGTATCGGGACGAGCGGAGGCCCGCCCGCAACGACTTCGTCGTAGCAAAGTCGGGCGGGGATCCCTTAACGACGATGAATTGTTATCTTTAAGGAATTCCTCGTCTTCGGATGCTACTTCCGGCTTCGGAATGACAAAGGAGGAAGGCCAAATTACCACAATGCCGTCAGGCTTCCGCAAATCTGACCCGATTTTCGCCAATAATTTATTTTCCGCCAAACCAATGCTGCAAGTTAAATAATCGCCGACTTCTTTTTTCATCCGCCGCTTAATTTCCTGCGCCACCCGCACCGCTTCTTCAAAAGGGTTAATCTGATAATACTCGCTTAGCCCTAAACCCTTAGCCCTTAGTCCTCTTACATTGCACACCTTGCTAATATCCGCAAACACTTCATCTATGCTGTACCGCTCCACGTAGTTAGTGTAATCACTAACCACTTTTACCATCCGGCGATTATACAAACGATAGGCATCCGGGCGCGTAGGCGTTAAAATAATTTTTGGATACAGCTTTTTTGCCTCCCACACCGGCGTGCCGGTTTTAATGCCCCATTTTTTGGCCTCAATGCTCGCCGCGATAATTATGCCGCCCAAGTGCTCGCACACGCCCAAAGGCAGCCCGCGCCAAACAGGATTATCCTGCTGTTCCACCGAGGCAAAATAGGAATTCATATCTAAGTGCATGATTATGCTTTGCATAACTAATAACAAGTAATGGATAAACTAATAACAGGTAATTTATAACTTATAACTGTCATTAGTTATTAATTATTAGTTATCAGTTTATCTAAAAAGTATACATTCGTTCACCCCATTAAAATTATTATAAGCTAATAAAAAATTTATAGCAAATTAGCTTTATAAAAAAAGGCGGCACGAGTTCCGTGGATATCCACAAAACCCGCGCCGCCCGTGCGTCAGCGTTGGATGTCTGCTCTAAGTCCCAATGAAGCCGTCGGCATCAATGGCTTGGATACGGAAGACCCAAAACCACAGACGCCAATACCATGCTTCCAAATATCTCCGGTGATCCGGCCGGCACACGATTGTGTGCGGGCAGTACCGCATTATTTCCCACAGCAATCTTCTTCTCTGGCCCAGTCCAACCTCCCAGACCACCTCTCCTTGCTGGGAAGCAATTTGTTCCATAAGTCTGGCCCGCAACGTCCGCGAGGCCAAAGCGAACCCGAACAAACCGAATGTCATTTTCCCTGCTCCTGAATTTTGATTTCCGGGTAAATAAAAACCCGCCCCAAAGAACAATCTTTTGTTCTCAAGGGCGGATTTTTTCCGCGGTACCACCTTGATTCCCCCGCCAAAGGCGGGGCTCATTTCCTTTTATACGGTAAGGACATTCCCGGGCAGGATTCTCCCCTGCCAGCTCTCGGCGTGCGAAACCGATTTTAGTGCTTTTTTTATGAACTTAAAACTTATTTTATCAAAACTGAAAATATGGTCAACCCCGCCCCGGCCTTTTTAACTTATATTGTCCTATTTTAAATGTTTTTCTGTGATTTTAATACTGCGAAGATCCAAATCTTGAAAAACCGGAGCGGGGTCAACCCTGTGGATATCTAAACTCTTAACGCTTCACACTTTTCTCTTGCCGCTTGCCATTAATGATGTCCGTGCTTAGCATGCATTTCTTTACGAATATGAATATGCCGTTTTTTGTGGAAAAGCATTATGGAAAACAGCATAAATAAATAGCCGTACCAATAAGTATTTTGAATAAATACCGGCACCCTTACAAAGGCGCTGGTAATTAACAAATCTAAAAATAATCCGCCTAAAAACCAAACCAAAAAAATAAAAAACGCTTCCATAAAATTCAGAACGCCGATGCGCCGAATGAAAGCGACAGATAAAACAATATTAATAGCCCAAAACAGCCAATTCTGCAAAATGGGCGAAAAAAACTCGTGGTCGCCCAAAAATAAAATCCTTACCGGGATTAAAATCCCGAACTGCAAAAAAGTAAAGAGAAAAAAAGCTTGAGGATGCATAGATCCCTGTGGTTTTGGCTTATTCACTTACGCGATTTAGTTTTTTTGGCGCGCGCTTGCGTATAACCCTCCGGACTTTGGGTTCCGGCTGATTTTGCGCCGCCAAATTCACTTTGGCTAAATCTTCCAACTGCCACAAATCTTTTTCCAAACGCTGTTTTACAGCCGCGACTTTGGTTTCAAAAACTTTACTGCCGGCGTTCGGCCAATAACGCCTAATTATATGGTCGGCCAAACCGCCGTGAGTTTTGTCTTCGTAAATTCTCTGATACCAGTACAAACCCAGCCACACGCCATACCAACCCCCGCCTAAAAGCACCAAAGACAGGGTAAAATAATCCCAAACCAAAAGCTGCAAATAGTTAATCTCGGGGCTAATATAGCCCATGGCTAAAGCATACAAATAGGCAAACACCGCCAAGCGGTGCAGGATAAAAAACAACAGCATACCCAAAAGCGCGGTTAAAAACAAATACAAAGCTTTTTTTGCCATACAATTTTGTTTCTTTACCCGCCTAAACTTTGCGCGGTTAGTTTAGTCAAAAAATGATTTTACACCAAACTTCAAAAAATACACCGCGGCTAAATATTTGAGCAAAGTTTTGGCGGGCGAGTTAGATTTTTATTGTAACTTTATTATAGCCAATTTTTATTTTTGTGGCAAATTCGACAAGGGCGACTTTAAACCACTAACACAAAACCGGAAAAACCTTTAAAGTCTAAATACGAAAATCTTGCTTTTTGCTTTCGTATTTCGTAGAGTTTCACTTAGCGCTTAATATGCTCTTTTTATAGCTGTCCAAATTATCCAAAGCCACGCCTGTGCCTTTAGCCACGCATAAAAGCGGTTCTTCGGCCACAAAGCACGGCACGCCGACAGCCGCCGCAATGTAGTGGTCTAAATTCCGCAAAAGCGCGGTACCGCCGGTAAGCACCATACCTTTATCTATAATGTCAGACGCCAATTCCGGCGGGGTTTCCTGCAAGACCGTTTTAACCGCGCGGGCAATCTCATTTAAGTCGTCGGAAATGGCCTGCGCAACTTCGTTGGTGGAAACCGTCACCGGCTTGGGAAGGCCAGACACCATATCCCGGCCTTTAATTTCTATCATTTCTTCTTCGTTCACAACCACTGCGCTGCCGATGCTGATTTTTATTTCCTCAGCCGTGCGGTCGCCAATGGCCAGCCCGTGGCGTTTTTTTACAAATTCAATAATGGATTGATCCAAACGGTTGCCGGCCACGCGCACGGAAGTGGAATTTACAATCCCGCCCAAAGACAGCACCGCCACGTCCGTCGTACCGCCGCCCACGTCAATTACCAAATTACCCCTCGCTTCAGAAATTGGAATCCCGGCGCCAATGGCCGCGGCTACGGTTTCCTTAATTACATACGCGGCTTTGGCGCCCGCCGCCAAAGCGGCATCGGTAACCGCGCGGCGCTCGGTAGAAGTAATTCCGCCCGGCACGCTAATCATTACCTCGGGCCGGAAAAACCTAACATTGCCCAAAGCCTTGTTGATAAAATATCTAAGCATCGCCTCCGTCACCCGGTAATCTGCGATGACGCCGTCTTTCATGGGCCGGCTTGCCACAATGGCTTCCGGAGTGCGGCCAAGCATTTCTTTGGCTTCCTGGCCCACAGCCAAAACCCGGTTGTCGTCCAAAGAAATTGCGACCACCGTGGGCTCGTTGATAATAATGCCTTTTTTCGGCAAATAGACCAAAGTATTGGCTGTACCCAAATCTATTCCAATTTTCGTCTCAAACATAAATTAAATGAAAAAATTGACATACATAAATGACAAAAACTGAACTGTGCTATTTTTGTCATTTTTATTATTTTTTTAATTTTTGTCATTACTCAATACATTATTATAACAAAGATTCTAACCTTGTAAAAGCCCTTAAAATAAGCTAAAATAAAGGCGATACTGGCTCCGTAAGAGATAACTGGCGCGATATATTTAATATTAATTTCTACCGGCGTGAACAGAAAAATTCGTTATTTAATTCTAGGTCTGGGCTTTTTGTTTTTTTTAATTGTTGCTCCGGTGATTGTAATGTACGTCCGGGGCATTACTTATGATTTTAACAAAAAAACTTTTATTTCAACCGGTATTTTTGCCATCCGTACCGACCCCCAGGACGCGAAAATTTTTATTGATAAAAAAATAAGCCGCAAAAAATCCGGCGACATTAAATTTCTAATCCCCGGCGAATACGCAATCAACATTCAAAAAGACGGATATTTTCCCTGGAATAAACGCTTAAATATAGAACCCGGGCAGGTTACCTGGGTTACGCCCTATGGCGGCAAAACCTATTTGTTAAAACAGGCATCGGAGAAAAAAAATCTGGCGCAAAAAGTTTCCGCTTTTTATTATGCCAATGGATTGGTTTTTTACCTATCCGGACAGCAAGCAAAAATTTTGGATATTGGCAGTCCTCAGGACGCAAAAGAATTTAGTCTGCCCAAAATAACGGATGCAATTATTGCCTCAGACAATAACGGCCAATTTATCTTAAGCGCTTCCGCCAGTCCCGCCACCCTGCTTTTGCTAAATACAACGACCGGGAAAATTACCGACCTTGCCCGATTATTTAATGGCAAACCAAAATTTCAATTTGCAAATGACGGACGCCTCCTGGCTTTGGATGACACAACTTTATATAAAATTGATCCGCAAAATGAGACAAGAACCGTACTGCTGAACAATATTAAAGCTTTCGATGAATTTAACGATAATCTTTATTACATCCAAATAGAAAGCAAAAACGAACTTTCGCTCCAAGTAAGCCAAAAAGGCTCTTTGGGGCAGGCGCTAATTACTAATCTGCCCGATTTTGCAAACGGGGAAATTATCGTCACGCCGGGTAAACAGATTCTGCTTTTGGCCGACGGCTCCTTGTACCAGGCCAACAAGCAAATGGAAAAAATCACCGATGGAATTAACGGCTATAATTACAACAAAAAAACTGCCGACTTAATATTACTGCGCGGCAGCGAGCTGGACTCTTACGATTATTACTCCCAAAATTTAAACTTAATCACGCGCAGCGGAATTATCCCTGCTAAATTTATTTTGGCAAAAAGTGTTGGCTACGCGTTTTTTGCCAATTCACAGGGCTTGTTTGCCATTGAATTAGACACCAGAAGCAATCAAAATCAATACCAGCTTGCGGAAAACAAAAATGTTCAAAATTTTGCGGTTGATGAAACGGGTGAAAATTTATTTTTTCTAGATAACGAAAATCTTTCTATTTTGCCGATTCGGTAGCCGCATCAATTGCCTCGTTTACCAGCCTGTCGGCTTCCTTATTTTGCTCCCTGCGCACATGCTTAAACTCCACTTTTTTAAAGTGGTTTTTTAGTTTAATTACTTCCGCCGCCAGGATTTTCAACGCCGGCTCCTTAATTTTGTATTGTCCGATCATCTGCCTGACAATCAGCTCTGAGTCCATTTGGATTAGCAACTCATCCGCGCCGATTTTAGATGCCTGATTTAGGGCCAAAATCAAAGCTTGATACTCGGCAACATTATTTGTAGCCTCGCCGATGTAATTTTTATGTTCGCTAATTAGCCGATGATGCTCATCGCAAATTACCACGCCAATCCCGGCCGGCCCCGGATTTCCCCTCGCTCCCCCGTCTGTGTTAATTATCAACTTCATAAGTTAAAATGTAAATCTCAAAATGTAAAATGTAGGTGTCGCTTCGCGACTCTATAATTTTAAACTTTGATTTTTTAATTTTCAATTTTTTTTATATCTACAATCTTCAGCTTAATCCCCTTCCTTCCATTCCACCCGTCTTCCATAAGCTCACAGGCCACGTCTACAGTATCGCCGACTTTAAAGTTTTTTTCAAGCAGATTGGAGTTAAAAATTATTGCCGGAATATTTACTGAGCCTTTTTGCAGATTCAACTGGGTGTGGTTTTGCGCCGTTCCTACGGCCTTAAGACTGATAATTTTCATTTGGTTTACTAAAAATTTAGGCTTGGGGTTGTCTACGCCAAAGGGTTCTAGTTTAGACAGCAAGAGACAAGAATCAAGCGACAAATCAGACGGGGAAAGCTCCGCTTCTAGTTCCAAAGTCCGCTGATTTTCATCTCCGATATTTTTTTCCGCAAATTCCAGAATTTTCCGGTAAAAAAATTCTATCTCGCCCGTCTTGATTGTGAGTCCCGCCGCCTGCTTGTGTCCGCCAAAACGCACCGTATGTTCGGAGGAAAATTTAATTGCTTCCAAAATGTCAAATTCGCCCACGGTGCGGGCTGAACCGGTGGAAAAATCCGTTGATTTTTCCAGAACAATCACAGGTTTATAAAACTCTTCCGCCAATCTGCCGGCCACCAGCCCAACCACGCCCTTGTTCCAGCCCTCACCGGCTAAAACAAAAATTTTGCGGTCTTGGTGCATCAATGCCTGCTCTTTGGCCTCGCTCATAATCCGCGCGGTTTGCTCCTGCCTGCGCAAGTTGATATTTTCCAACTGCAATGCTTTCTCTGCCGCCGCGGGCTGATTTTGTTCCAGCAACAAATCAAGCGCAATATTTGCGTGCTCCAAACGGCCGGCCGCGTTTAAACGCGGCGCGATAATAAAACCTAAAGTGTATGTATCCGGCGGCTTCTGCTTAAAATCTAAGTCTGACGATGCTATTAAAGCTCTAAGCCCCATCCACCTGGTTTTTTGCAAAACCTTTAGCCCATATTTTACCAAGATGCGATTCTCTCCGAGCAGAGAATGGCAATCCGCCACTGTGCCAATGGCTACAAGATCTAATAACCATTTCTCCCAGCCATCAACCACCTTAGCCCTTAGCCCTAAACCCTTAGCACTGGATAATATCGCGCAAGCGAGCCTAAACGCCACTCCCACCCCGGTAATTTCCGAATACGGATAATTATCATCCGGATTTTTTGGATTTATAAGCGCGTAGGCTTTTGGCAATTCGCCGATAAGTTCATGGTGGTCGGTAATAATAAGATCGATGCTGTTTGCGGAGCAAAATTCCGCCGCGTCAACAGAGTTAGTCCCGCAATCCACTGTGATAATGAGGGTCGACCCGGCATCCCTGATTTTTTCCAACGCTTCAATATTTATTCCATAGCCTTCGGTAAACCTGTCAGGAATATATGATTCTACTTCCACCCCAAGATGCCGAAAAGTCTGCTGCAGTACCGCATTGGCAGTAACCGCGTCCGCGTCATAGTCGCCGTAAATACAGATTTTTTCTTTTTGATCTATCGCCCGCCAAATCCTATCCACCGCCTTTTGCATATCCCTAAAACTAAAAGGGTCATGCAAATTCTCATACTTGGGCTCTAAAAATTCCGTAATCTGATTTTTTTCAGTCAAACCGCGATTATACAGCAGTTGCGATAGCAACTTCAAATTCCCCTCTCCCTCTGGGAGAGGGTGTCCGCCGGGGGCGGACGGGTGAGGGTTCTCTGACAAAATCCGACCGATCTTTTCCACAATCTCTCTCGGCATCGCTGGTTTTATTTTCCAAATTTTAGACATACCCAGTATATCAACTTTCAATTCCAAACGCCGATTGCGTTTGCGTGTTGTTTTTCATAATTTGATTAAATAAAATCATTTTGTCTTTAAAACATAAATTAAGGCGTTTGGGATTGTGTTCTTTTATTTTGTAGCGATATTAGTTCTTATAACAAAAATATCCGACAACTCCATCCAAATCTTCTTAGTACTAAGATAAAAGAACATATTGAAAGTTGTATTACTGAGCATACTAATATCTTACAAGGGGCGTCCTTGCAAGGCAAGGACGCCCCTTTTTGTTTCATGTTACAAGCTACATGCTACATGTTCTTCCTCGGTATTTCATCCACCTCATCCAACAAATTCATCCCAGTCATCTCGCCGGGTTTGGGCAAGCCAAACAAAACCAAAACTGTGGGCGCGACGTCGGAAATTATACCGGTTGGCACGCGGGAAGAAAGGGCAATAAAAGGATGGTTAATAGTTTTGGGAAATTTAAACTCGTTGGCTATCAACAAAAACGGCACCGGATTGGTGGTGTGGTCCTTGTCTATATCCCCGGTTTTGGGATTTATCATCTGCTCCACATTGCCGTGATCCGCGGTAATCATTAAACAGGCATCGGTCAAAAGACACGCGTCCATAATTTTTTTCAGGCATACATCAATATATTCCACCGCTTCAATCGATGCCGATAAATTGCCGGTATGCCCCACCATGTCGGTGTTGGCAAAATTAGCCACAAAAAAATTGGTTTGAGTGGAAGTAATTTGTTTAACCAACATTTCTGTTAATTTTTCCGCGGACATTTTTGGATTGTCCACGTAATTGCGGGAGTTATTTTCCGGGCTGGTGACGATAATGCGTTCTTCGCCCAAATGCTTTTCCGTGCGTCCGCAGTTAAAAAACGCGGTAACGTGGGCATACTTCTCGCTTTCCGCGATATGGAACTGGCTGAATTTCCGCCCAGCTAAAACTTCGGCCAAGTTATTCTTTAAATCCATGGAGCTAAACGCCACGCGGGTATTAAGCCCCGGCGCGTATTCGGTTAACGTGGCAAAATACAAATTTTGCAAAGTAGTCCGTCTTAAGCCTTCCGGCAGCACTTCCGGAGCAATAAAACTTTCGGTAAGCTGTAAAGCGCGGTCGGAGCGGAAATTAAAAAATATTACTGAATCGTTATCGGCAATTTTGGCCACCGGCTGGCCTGCTTCGTCCACTATTACCGTGGGTTTTATCATTTCGTCAAAAATTTGGGCTGCGTAGCTTTTGCTTACTGCCGCCTCCGGAGTCGCGGCCGTTTCGCCTTTGCCGTCCACCAAAGCTCCGTAAGTCATCATAGTTTGGGCCCAATGCTGGCCTCTGTCCATGGCGTAAAACCTGCCCGTAAGTGTAGCCACCCGGCCAACTCCCAATTCCAGGATTTTTTTATTCAGCTTAGCTATTGAATCCAATGCGACTTTTGGCTCCGTATCCCGGCCGTCCGTAAACATATGAATAAACACTTTTCTTTGGCCGTGTTCTTGCGCCAGCGACAACAGCGCGTAAAGATGCTCATCAAAACTATGCACGCCGCCGCCGCTTACCATGCCGACTAAATGCAAAGCGGAATTGTGCTTTTTGGCGTGATCCACCGCCTCAATCAACACCGGATTTTTAAAAAACTCCCCGCTTTGAATGGCGTTGGTGATGCGCGGCAAATCCTGGCCGACAATTCGGCCGGCGCCCAAGTTTAAATGCCCCACCTCGCTGTTTCCCATTTCTCCCCACGGCAAGCCCACCAAGGGCCCGGATGCCTGCAGAGTCATAGACGGGAAATTACTGGCTATAAAATCTAAAGCGGGGATCTCGGCCTGCGCAATCGCATTGCCCCGCCCGGCCGGGGCAATGCCAAAACCGTCCAAAATGACCAATGCTACTTTTTTATAAATTTTATGATGCATAAAATAAATTCAAAATGG
Source organism: bacterium (assembly GCA_021791515.1). Lineage (GTDB taxonomy): Bacteria > Patescibacteriota > Doudnabacteria > UBA920 > UBA920 > PALSA-1336. The sequence goes on from JAJYWK010000057.1 coordinate 20,947, forward strand.
AAATATCAAAAATCAAAATTACAATAAAAAATGTAAAATAATTTTGCATTTAACA
>JAJYWK010000032.1 GCA_021791515.1 bacterium
GCAGTATATTGAGCACCATTTTGAAGAAAGCACTGAAGGGCAGGATGTCTTTAGAATAGAGAGCTCTTAAGATTTTCAATCTGTTTCCTTAAAGCTGTGCGCTTCAGCGCACAGTGGTTTACATTTTAGAGAGGGTTAATTGCTTTAATTATAACACTTTTGTATAATTTAGGTAAATTGAACGAGAAGTCATTATGCCAAAACAATTTTTATTTAAAGAAGGGTCAGCGTCTGTTATTTGGGAAATTGTTTTTATTATCGTTATGGGAATAGCTATTGTTCTTTGTGGCTACGCCCTAAACCTTAGCTTTAAATCAAAACCAGTTGCGTATGCTGGTGGGGCAATACTCATTGCCACCTTTATAGGTTTCCACAAATTCCTCAAATACTTGAATGGAAGAAAAACGTATTTTGAGGTTTCGAATACCGGACTTGCTTTATATAAACGAGGTAAAATGCGTTGGCGACTGCCTCTCGAAGAAATTGTGGCTATGGAAGATAAGCAGGGTAAAGTGATTTTGGACGGAGTTCACGGTTTTATTGGAGGCGGGGCATACGGTTTTTATATTCTTACTTCTACTCACGGCTATTACACCATTCTCGGCTCCCTTACTGACTACGATGGGTTTTTGAACGAACTTAAGTCCTTCAAGACTGATTTGGTGATTGCGGATTTAAACGAACGAAGGCGGGTTGAGGCTAAAACAAAAGACTTGAAAATAACGCCTCTTAAATTTTTATTCATTATCCTTTGGCCTGTAGTAATTGGTATTTTAATTTATTTGTTTAGCGTTATTAAAGATAGATTTGGTAATTAAATTTTAACTTTTGTTTTTTTATAGCTATCGAAAAATCGGCGTAGCCCTTTACAGGACTCGCCGATTTTTCCTGCTAAGCTGTCTTGTGACTTAGTCATCCAACATGGTAAGATAGGCAAAGCCTATATTAGCTCCTCGGCTCGCTTATCACGTCCGCCTGAGGCGGATGATAGACTCGCCTACGTCGCTAAAAAGAGGTTGGCTGTTCCTATTCCATTTGCGCATTATGGACACCGACCAATACTGGACGTATTCGGACTGACCTCGGTTAGTTTTGCGGTTAAGTATACTTGTTGGATTTTATGAATTCTCCTCGCTAAACCCATTTCTTCGCCAATACGGACGAGCCTTCACCGAGGCCTGCATATTAAGACGAAAATTTATAGCTGGCCGTTACATAAACAATGCCCATTTTGCCTTTATCTAAAGCATAAAATTTGGTGTTGACAAACGTTCGTTAAATCGTCTATAATAATATAAAGAAACAGCCGAATACGTCCGGATGGTCGGTGTCTGTCGCAAGGCAGAATAGGCTGCTCCCCCTAACGGGGGTTTTCTTTTTGCCTACAATTTTTTGATTAAACCCGCCGCTATTACTTTTTCGTATAGCGGTTTCATATTTTCGTCACCTTCCAGCCCGTTTCTAACAAATCCGGCAATGGCGTCTGCCAGGCGAATAAGTGCATTCGATTCGTCTGTAATGCCCCGAACTCTTTTAACTTTTACGTGGCGGTGGCGTAAACCTGCGCCAACTACAAACCTGTCAGTTCTGGTTAGGCCATCTACATATACTGAGGCTTCGTAGTTGTTTAGTGGCGCAGCGGAAATAATGGCTTTTGATGTTGCAATTATCGTCATCTCTTGGTAGTCCCGACCACTGGAAAAAGCGGCATAACTGATTTTATCTGCAAACGAACGGCTGTCCAAAATTCTTTGCATATAGGCCGCTCGTCTTTTTGGACTGGTCTTTTTCCATTTACCTATCCCTTTTTGAGTTTCGGCTTCTATTCTTTCCAGCTCTTGGATTAGCTGCTCTCGCTCCTCGCCGGTAATAATAATTGACACGAGAAAAAAACGACCTTCGGTATCCTGGCCGGATTCGTCAACGTAACAATAAATTTTCTTTGTGTTGTTTAGCATTTTGTATCCTTTATGCGGAAACAGGCACTGAATGGACAATCTTGTCTTGCCCGTCACGAGCCGTTATTATTCGCTCCTTGCGGGGCGGCGGCATTTTGATTGTAAAGAAAAATGGAATAAAATTTACATTTTCACTCATAAGCAAATGTCGTGTTGTGTTCATACTATGCCGATTTGGAATGACATGAAGATAATAATTAATGTTCAGTGGGTAGTATAAGGCAGATAAGTGGTTTAGCCAAGCCAAAGAAAAAAGGGAGGCATACAAATCTGCCGCCCCCGCCGGAAAACCGGCTAAAGCTCTGTGCTGGATCACCTCCCTTCCCGCTGGTTGCGTTTTGCCTCTTTATAAAGAGGTCTCTTTTTTAGCATCGTCCACGCTACTGCGGGAAGGGAGGCGCTTTCAGAGTACGCATAACTACGCCCTCCTTAAGTTTAGTATAGCAAAACCTTGCTTAAAAATTGATTTTGGAGTAATCTTTGTTTTAAGAAACATCTGCGAAAGCAGAGGTTTTGAATTCCACACATGGAGAAGAAATGCGACCTACAAGGTATTTGGGACATCTCATCCCCGCATTCAAGAATTGGTTTACGACAAAGGAGGGGTATCGCCTGCCACGGTTCGGCCCGCTCACCCGGGCGGTGCTGAATTTCTGCCGCCGGCACTTCCAGCGGCAGTCGCACTGCCGGCACGCCGGCGCGCGGAACTACCGCTATGGGTGGGCGAGCTAATGTACAAGGGCTACTCTCCCAGAGTTGCCCGCCTGCTTGCCCCCACGCACGGGACGTCCGTGTGTTTGCGGCTTCCTAAGGAGAAGCCAGCCACACCACCGGTCCAGCCGACAGTCCCATCCCATCCGCCCATCAGAGTGGTGAAGGGGCCCATAAAGCTCCAACACCACTTCACTGCTGTGGGTCATAAGTTCTGCTAATCGGCTCCCGTAGCCAAAGGCAGACCACAGGGCGCGGTTGCGAGTCAATTCCCAATGACTCCCCGCGCCTTTACCTTTTTTATGCTAAAATGACAGTGCAGTTGTCATCTTAAATTTATTTTTTTGAGATCCATTAATAGATTCCGGCTCCCGCCAGAGGCGGGCAGGCAGAGGCCGGAATGACACAAACAATGAGACTTACAAATTTTAAGAATTTAAATAATAAGAAACTTATTGTTTTTGATTTGGACGGCACGCTGGCGGAGACCAAAGCTAAAATGGACGGGGAAATGTCCGGCCTTATTACCCGCCTGCTTGGCCAAAAAAAAGTGGCCATTATTGGGGGCGGAAAATTGGAATTATTTAAGCATCAGTTTTTAAGCGAGCTTACCGCGCCAAAAGAATTTTATAAACATCTTTATTTATTTCCGACCACCGCCACCACTTTTTTGCGATATCATAACAGTTGGAAGAAAGTTTATGCGCACAATTTAAGCAAAAGCGAACTTAAACAGATAATGTCCGCGTTCAAACTGGTATTTAAGGAAATTAATTACGCGCCGGAGAAAAAGATTTACGGCAAGACTATTGAGAATAGAGGCAGTCAGGTGACCTGGTCGGCCTTGGGGCAGGACGTGGTAAAAATTCTCGGCAAAAGAGGCGTGGCTTTAAAGAATGAGTGGCGGGATAAAAATACTCCGCTTAAAATGAAGGTGGCGATGCATTTAAGAAAATATTTGCCTGGATTGGAAGTTCACGCGGCTGGCCACACTTCCATAGATATTACCAAAAAGGGGATAGACAAAGCTTACGGCTTAAAGCAAATAGAAAAATATCTCCACGTGAAAATTAAGGATATGCTGTTTGTGGGTGACGCGATTTTTCCCGGCGGGAATGATTACGCCATAACTAAAACCAAAGTTGACTATGTGCCGGTAAAGGGCCCTGAAGAAACAAAAAAAATTATCCGTGAGGTTCTGACTAAGTGAAAAATAGAGAGGCGGCAGTCGCTGGAAGCGGCTGCCGCCTTTGGGCCTTTAGGCCGCATGCCGTTCGCTTGCCAGGGTAAGCGGCAGCGTTGGCTGATAGGCGGTACGCGCCAGGTTCTCTTTCGCTGTGCCTCCCTGAAAGCGCGGCTTTGAGGAACAATCAACATTGTGCCGGATGGTGTCTTTCGACACCTCGTCCGGAGTCTCGCATAGCACGTATGCTTCATCAGTGTTGCTGATGTGGTACTGGACGTCGGTTACCTTGAAGTTGAGTTTGAGCCTGCAGATGGGCAGCCCGGTCAATGACCGGAATGTCTTCCACATCTCATAAAGGTAAAGTCTCGGAGCTTCCGGGCTCCGGATGAAGACGAATATGACTGTCATGGCTCCTTTCAAAGCGTTCGGCGGTTCTCATCATCAACTTTTTGGGCAGGTTTTGCCGGATAGAGTTTTACCGGGATCGTGCCTCCGAAATTGGTTACCAAGAGTTCCTTAATCAGAGACCTGTTCATATCCAGGCCTGCAATGTCCGCGTCTGCGTTATACGCAATAGTGCGGACTTCGCAGCGAATGACTTGAATGTGGCATTTTGACAGCAGTCGTAAGCCGTACCCAGGTAAGCCAAGTTGTTTTCTCTCTTCCATGGTGTAACGGATGATTATCGCGCCATCGTGCGATGTCGCGATAATCGAAACGTAGTGCAGAGAGGGCCATGAGATAACCATTTAGCACCACCTTTGAAAGAGCAGTATTGGATCTATTGCTGAGGGATGGCCGTTTTTGTGGCCACCTGGCCAGAGTCGTTGTTTGACGGGTTGGAAGCTTGCGGTGTTTACGAACACCTTGATTTCCTCCACCCAACCAGGTACGGTTTCGAGGTTTAACCTTCCCCCAGAAATGAATGCCAGAAGCATCTTTTGATTATGTTTTTCAGTATTCCTTCGGATGACTGTGAATCCGCACCAGTTTGTTAAGTTTGGCCATTGTTCAGCCAGAAGGTCAGCGTCAGCTTCCCTTTGGCAGGTAATGACAAGTACGCTCGTCACAAACACCGACATTGCGCTAACCTCCTTTATTTTGTCTCTCAGCCCGGTTCAAAATCTAATTTCAAACCAAGCTGAAGGCAAAAAAAGACCGCTCTAATTTAGAGCAGTCCAATACGCTGTTTGACTTCTGTTAAGGTCGCTTGAGCCGCAGTTCGGGCTTTTTTGGCTCCCTGTCCTAGCACTTCAGCTAAATAGTCGGGTTGTGATAGTAGTTCTTTTTTCTTTTCCCTGAAGTCGGCAAAATAGTCCGCAATATCTTTGGCTAACACTTCTTTCAGTTCGCTATATTTTAAAATTCCCCGACTTTGGGCATTCATAAAATTTCTTATTTCTTCATCAGTTCCAAAATTTGAAAGAAGCAACATCAAGTTTTCTTCCCCCGGGGATTTTTTGCCGGAAACAGACGCTGTGGTGGCTTTTTTGAGTTTGCGATGGATTTCTTTTGGTTCATCATCAAGCAGTAAAGCTTCGTCCCCGGTTTTGCTCATTTTTTTCGTTGGATCAGTCAGAGACATTATTCTAAGCGGTTTACGCATAAAAGTTTGGGGCTCGGGAAAAGTCTTACCGAATCTGTGATTGAATTTTCTCGCCACCACGCGCGAGAGTTCCACGTGCTGGACTTGGTCATCGCCCACCGGCACGGCGTTCGGCTTGTAAATTAAAATATCCGCGGCCATAAGCGTCGGGTAAGTGAGCAGGCCGGCATTAATGCTGGTTTTATGCTCTTTGGCTTTGTCTTTATACTGTGTCATCCGTTCCAGCTCGCCAAGCGGGGTAATGCAGTTAAAAATCCACGCCAAGGTCGCGTGCTCTAAAATGTGGTTTTGCAAAAAGAACGTAACTTTGTTTGGGTCAATGCCGGCGGCCAAATAGGTAGCGACGACATCTAAAGTATTTTTACTTAATTCTTTTGGCTCAAACGGGGTGGTAATCCCGTGCAAATCCGCAATAAAAAAATAGCAATTGTGGCCTTGGTTCTGTAATTCTACAAACTGCTTTAAAGCGCCCAAATAATTGCCAATATGCAGTTTGCCGCTGGCCCTAATGCCGGAGACGATGGTTTGTTTATTCATGAAAACAGTATATCAAAAATCCCGACCTTTGTTAACAAAGGTCGGGATAGTGAGGATAACTATATTTCTATAACTACAGGCAATACCATTGGCCGTCTTTCTGCCCCAGTAGTACAACCTTCGGTTGACTACGGGGTAAATTTTCTGGTATCTATATTTCTATAACTACTGGTAGTATCATAGGTCTACGTTCTGTTTTTTGATAGAGGTATTCGCCAACTTCATCGCGAATCACGTTGCGCAAATACGCCCAGTTGGGTTCCAATTTTTCTTTGCCTTTGCTTTCAACTAATTTGCGGACTTCGTGTTTGACTTCGCGGATTAAATCGTCGTTACCCTTCATATAAATGAAGCCGCGGGAAATAATATCCGGCTGGTTTATTAATTTTCCGGTTCGTCTGTCTAAGGTCATAATAATCACAAACATCCCGTCCTGCGCCATTACTTGCCTGTCCCGAATTACCACTTCGCCAACGTCGCCAATCCCGAGGCCGTCTATAAATACATAGCCGGTGACAATTTTAGGGTCTACCACAATTTTGGCTTCCCGGGCGGTATTGATTTCTAAAATTTGTCCGTTATCCAGGGTAAAAATTTGGCTTTCCGGTATGCCCATGGTTTTGGCCAATTCGGCGTGAGCCACAATCATATGGTGTTCGCCGTGAATGGGCATAAAGTACTTTGGCTTAACCAAAGCAATCATTAATTTCAGTTCTTCCTGCTGAGCATGTCCGGAAGTATGGATGTCCAGTGTTTTGTTATAAATAACGTGGCTGCCCAAACGGGTTAGGTTGGAAAGCATTACGGAAATTGCCCGCTCGTTGCCCGGAATAGGGGAGGCGGAAACAATTGTCGTATCGCCTTTTTTAATTTTTACGGTTTTGTGGTCGCCGCGCGCAATACGGGCCAGCCCGGCGGCATCTTCGCCCTGGGCGCCGGTGGTTAAAATTAAAACCTGATTGTCCGGAAATTTTTTGGCCTGTTCGGATTTAATAATAATTTTTGGCTGAATTTTTAAGTAGCCCAAAGAAAGCGCGATTTCTATGTTGTTGACCATGCTGCGGCCGGTAACTATAACTTTGCGGTTATATTTGGCGGCGGCGTCAAATACCTGCTGAATACGGGTAATGCTGGTGGAAAAGTTTGCGAAAATAATCCGCCCCTTTATTTCCGCAAAAGTGCGGTCTATGGTAATTCCCAGCTCGCGTTCGGAAATACAGTAGCCGGGTTTGGTGGCGTTGGTGGAATCTGACATAAGCAGGAGCACGCCTTCGGCTCCGAATTTGGCAATTTTATCAAATTCCGTGGGCTTTCCGTCCACCGGGGTGTGGTCAAACTTCCAGTCGGTAGCGTAAACAATTTGGCCAACCGGCGTAGTAATGCATAAGCCCATTCCATCCGGAATGCTGTGGTTTGTGCGGAAAAATCGGATTTTAAAATTACCCAAAGACAGTACGTCGTCTTTAGTAAGAACATTAATTTTGGAGCGGCCGATTAGACCGAACTCTTCCAAACGTTTTTTTACAAAAGCGGCGGTGAGGGCCATGGTATAAACCGGCGGATCGCCTAATTTGGGCAAAATGTAGGGGATGGCCCCAATGTGGTCCAAGTGCCCGTGGGTAATAATTACTCCGCGAATCCGACGCTTGTTTTCTTCCAGCCATTTGGTGTCCGGAATAATATAGTCAATCCCGGGCATGGTTTCGTCCGGAAAGGCCAAACCCATATCTATAATTAATAAATCGTCGCCAAATTCCAGGGCGGTCATATTTTCCCCGACTTCTTCCACCCCACCCATTGGAATAATGCGCAAGTTTTGGCGCGACTGCGTATATCGGCTGGTGCTTAGGCCGTTGGTTTGATTGGCGCCAATGCCGGTGGCGTTGTTGATTATTTCATCCAGTTTGTCCGCCTTTTGTCCATGCGAAAAGTTGCCCGACCGATGCTGCTGACCGGGTCTTCCTTTAGGTTGATACTTTCTCATCATCATTTTATTAGTTTGTAGCTGGTAGCTAGTAGCAAAAACCAACTAAACCAGTTCTGTCCAAGCAAAAAGCTTGAACTTATTTATTAAATTTTGTTGTGTTTGATTGAGTGCCTGTCGGCGACCCGTATCAAAGCTTGCCTTATGGCAATTAACAAACAACAAATAAAAAAGTGTTTTTAGCTGTTGTTTGTGAATTGATTTTGCTTTTACCCCGATAGAAATCCGGCAAATTATCGTTATTTTGCCGAACGCCTTAAGAGTATGAGTTTGTTTTTTTGATAGTCCCGTTTACTTCTAACGGGGTGAATTTCCGCGAGATTTTTACCTTGTAAAGTAATTATATCACACTAGGCCTTTTTCGTCAATAGGTTGGCGGGAGGCACCCCCGAGCGTGCGCTTGTCCCTCATTATTTTTTGTATTTTTTAAACAGTTGGTGCCCGGGAGAGGACCCCGAAGGAGTCGCTTTGCGACCCTCCCTACGGGGTAAACTTGCCAGCCAGAGGCTGGTCCGCCTTTGGCGGAAACCTCCACGGCCTTGCGGCCATACGCACCTGCCTGTCCGCCGAAGCTTTAGCGAAGGTGGAAAGCGTACGCTTGCCCCGCACCATTTTATTAACTTTATGGTGGGCACGAGAGGATTTGAACCTCCACGGGATTGCTCCCACTAGCTCCTGAAGCTAGCGCGTATGCCAGTTCCGCCACGTGCCCAAAAATATATTTTTAATTACTTTGTCATTAAGTGAAAATGGTGCGGGGTGAATATGCCAGTTTCACCACCCGGGCAAATTCCATTTATTCATTTTAACATATTAACACACCAACAAAAGAATATTTTAATATTGTTAAAATGTTAATATGCGCTTATTTCCACACCCTCGTGGTATTAATGTACCAGTTTTGTATGTTAGTAAAACGGCCGGAGGGGTCGTAAAGCGTAGTTAATTCCACGTTTTTGATTTTATTGTCTAGCACGTACACACATTCAGTTTGGTCAACTAAAATAACAGGGACTTTGGAATTGATTAAATCGTTGAATTGTAAATATTTTTGCCGCCTGATATTTTTATCTGTGGTGCTGCGCGCCTCGGTAATTAATTTGTCGGCAACGGAATCGTCAAAGCCGGTTAAGTTATAGCCTGGGTCTTTAATTTGGCTGGAATGCCAGAACAAAAACGGGTCCGGGTCTGCGCCGAATTTCTGCGGAAACAGCAGCGCGTCAAAGTTCCTGGGCTTTATCATGTTCTGGGTTAGCTGCTTATAGGGCAGGACTGTTAAATTGACTTTAATATTTAACGCCTGCCACTGCTTAATTAGCAGTTCAGCGGCTTTGGAATTAACCTGGGAGTCGCTGGTAGCCAGCGTAAATTCCAAGGCTTGGCCTTTTTTATTTACGCGCTGGTTGGTTTTTGCGTCAAGTTTCCAGCCGGCTTCATCCAATAAGCTTTGCGCTTTGAAAATATCAGCAGAGCTTGGCCCTGGACTGGTACGGTCGCTGGCGTAAACAAACGGCGAACTTGGCAGTACTGCTTGGTTGCTGAAGACCTGGTTAATAATTTCCTGGCGGTTGGTTGCCAGAGATAAAGCCCGGCGCACAGCCACATCGCCCAAGATTTTATTAGTTAGGTTAAAAAAAACAATTTGGTATTGCGGCAGCGGGACGGTAATGATTTGCGCGTTTTTTTGGCCCGCTTCCAAATACAAATTGCTGCCCAAGGGGACGAAACTCAAGCCTTGGATTTCGCGGGCATGAAAAGCGTTAAGCAGGTCGTTTTCTGTATCAAAAAAGTTAAAATTCAGCTGATCGATTTTTGCCCGCCCGCCAAAATAGCCGTCAAAAGCTTCCAATCTTATGGCCTCCACTTTGCCGCTGGGCAGTTTTTTGATTTGTTTAATTGTGTACGGGCCGCTGCCTATGGCTTCTAAATTGAATTTGGACAGCAGGAAATTTTGGGCATCCACCTTGCTCCAGATGTTCTTAGGCAGGATAGGCAGGGTGAGATTATCCAAAAACGGGCCGGAAACGTCTTTGGTTATGAACTTAATGCTAAAATCCGAAAGTTTTTCCACCGAGGTGGTTTGCCACAAACCCCGGTTTGGGCTTTTGTAGCTTGGGTCTTTGAGGATTTGGAAGGTAAAAATAACATCATCCGCGTTTAAGGGTTTGTTATTGTGCCAAAGCGCGTCGCGTTTTAAGTTGATGGTGTATTGTTTTTGATCCGGGGAAATTTGCGGCAAGCCGTCGGCTAAATCCGGAGCCAGTTGTCCCGAAGCGTCATATTTATATAGAGAAGCAAACAACAGATGAGTCAAGCTTAAATCCGGCTCTTCATGCGCCAGCAGGGGGTTTAAGTAGGTCGGCTGTCCAAGCAAGCCTTCAGTGTAGCTGCCTCCCTTATCCGGAACGGTTTGGGTGTGGCGGTAGTAAAAATTTCTTCCCGACCAAAACAGGCTGCCTAAGGCAAGCGCAAACAGCGCCAAGATAACGATTTTTTCTCTTTTCCCCATTAATGAAAAAACTTTCCGCAGGGTGGAAAAGTTGAGATGTTTTATTTCTCTTAGCCCTTCGCCAATCGCGCGGGTGTAGGAGATTAAATTGTTAGGGAAACCGTTCATCGTGCAAGCAGTAAGCAATAAGTTGTAAGCTTATTGCTGTTTGCTTATTGCTGAATTATTTGGAGAACAAAAAACCAATATTAATCGCTAAAAATACTATGCCTAATATAATTGTAGCGTAAAAAAGCCATTTATCCAGGCCCCGGCGGGTCTGGACTATATTGCCGGCGCCGCCAAAAACATTGGACAGTCCGGAGGATTTGTTCTGCAAGGCAACAATAATAATCAGCACTACCATTACAAAAATGTTGATAAATTGCAGTAATTGCTTCATAATTTTGACTTTTAGGAAAATTGATTACAACTGCACCATTATACTAAGTTTAAGGGCAGGGGTCAAGGTTCGCCGGTGGGTCGGCGAATCGGTTTGTCGGCAGGTCGGATTTTGACACCTTGTGTTTGTTTCCGATACGCCGATACGCCGACTCGCCGTTAGAGGCCCTTTTTTATTACCTCTGCCAATTTTTTACCCACCACTTTCGCCAATTCATCGACCGAGACATTCCGGATTTCCGCCACTGTCCCAAATGTGGTCTTTAACAATTTTTTTGTCTTTGGGCCAATCCCGGGGATTTCATCCAGCGCGGATTTAACCGCTTGTTTGCTTCTAAGTTTGCGGTGGAAGGTTATGCCAAAGCGGTGGGCTTCGTCTCTAAGGCGCTGGAGGAGCTGTAAGGCCGGTTGGTCGTGGGAAAGGATGACTGGTTGATTTTGGCCGGGAAGGAAAATTTCTTCTATTCGTTTGGCAAGGCCAACTACAGGGAGTAGCTTGTAGCTGGTAGCTTGTAGGGTTTGCAGTGCGGCGGAGAGTTGACCTTTGCCTCCATCAATAACTATAAGATCCGGCAAAACCCACATGTCATTGCGAGCCCCGAGTGCATCCGAGGGGCGCGGCAATCTCTTCTTTGGATGAGATTGCTTCGCTTCACTCGCAATGGCAGAATGAGAAAACCGCCGCGCCAACATCTCCCGCATCATATAAAAATCATCGGGCGAGCTTTTACCCTGGATTTTAAATTTCCGGTATTCAGCTTTGGTCGGCAGGCCGTCTTTAAATACCACCATACTGCCCACCGCATTGGTGCCTTGGATATTTGAGATGTCGTAGCACTCAATCCTGCGGGGGATTTTGTTTAATTTTAGAACGTCTTTTAATTGGTTCAGCGCGGCGTTGATTTTATCAAAATTTTGGACCTTGTCATCCAGCCAGTTTTTTAAATATTCTTCCGCGTTGAGTTTGCCCAAAGAAATCAATTTTTTTGCCTGTCCCTTTTGCGGGGAGATTATTGCGGTGGATTTTTTGAAACGGGATTTGATTATTTTGCTTACAAGCTTGCCATCAGCCGCGGAGATTTGAGTATAGATGGTCTTAGGGATAGAACTGGCTTCCAAATAATATTGTTCCAAAAATCTTTGTAGTACCGGCCCGAATACACGAATATTACTCGAATTATCCGAATTCGGGTCATTCGGGTTTATTCGGATATTCGGGTCGAGCAATTCGTAGATAAAGTTTTCTTTATCAAACATTTTTCCGCCGCGGATTTTGAATAAATTTACGCAGGCATATCTATCCGAGAAGGCCAAAGAAGCAATATCCCAGTCCACTTTTTTGGCTAAAATCACGTTTTGTTTTTCGGTTAAAATTGTTAAAGATTTAAGCTGGTCGCGCAAACGGGCGGCGAGTTCAAATTTTTTTGCTTTGGCCGCTTTTGCCATATCAGCCTTTAGTTTGTTTAAAATTCCGTCAAAGTCGCCTTTCAAAAAGGCAATAATATTATTTAGGTACAAACGGTAATCAGCCAGCGATATTTTGCCCACGCACACGCCCGGACAGCGGTGAAGATAGTAGTAAAAACATGGACGGCTGCTGACTTTTTTTGCCGAGCAATAGGGGAAAATTTTGCGGATCAGATTCAGGGTTTGTTTGATTTTATGGGTGGCGGAGTAGGGGCCGAAATAGCGCGACCCTAATATCCGAATGCCGTCCGAATTATCCGAATTATTTTTTCGGGTCATTCGGGTTAAATTAGTAGATTCGGGTCGGAGTTTAATCTTTCTCGCATATCCAATTGTGGGAATTTCTGTGGAATAATCTATTTTAATAAACGCGTAGTTTTTGTCGTCCCTAAGGTCAATATTGTATTTGGGTAAATATTGTTTAATGAGCGTGTTTTCTAAAAACAAGGCTTCCAGTTCGCTATTAACTACGGTATAAGAAACATCTTCCGCCTCTTTCATTAAAAAGGGGATTTGCGGGCGTTCATCATTTTTTTGAAAATATTGTTTTACCCGCGCGCGCAGATTTTTTGCCTTGCCAATGTAAAGAACCTTGCCGTTCTTATCAAGAAATTGATAAACACCGGGTTTGGCAGGAAGATTTTTTAGTTTAAAAATAAGCTTATCCATAACCGTTTAATTATAAATGACCCTTGTCAGGCTGTCGAGAATTTGGTAGGTTCTTGATATGCAACAACTGTTGCAGATTTGCCATCTTGGAGTTAGATGGCCGGTATCAGGCTTAATAACCTCCTGCCATAAGGCAGGACTGGAGGGTGCCATGCACGACCAGAAGCAGGCTACCTGGGACCGTTGGTTTCAGCGGTTACTAGTAATGGCGGCGCTGGCTTTGTTGTTGGCAATGCTTTCTTCGCCACTCTGGCGGAAGGAGCCAATCAGAATCAGCCCGTCCGCTTACACCTTGGGCGGCTGACACAGGCCGGCGCTCACGCTGGGCGCCGAGAAAAAGTAGGAGGAGTCATGGAGTTCATCCTTATAGTCGCGGGACGGGACTATAGCGTCCCGCTGTGGTTGGTGTTCATAATCTGCGCCTTGGCCCTGGTGGGGCTGGGCTCGCTGTTGATCTTGGCGTCGGCTCTTTTGCCGCCGCCAAAGACGCTGCTGTCAATGTCCGCCAGTTTCATCGGCTGGCGCGCGTTGGTTCGTCGGTTCGGTCGCGCGCCCGACATGGAGGCGCCCTCGCGCCCTCATCCGCGGGGAGGTTGACGGGCGATCATTGCTTTTGGGGACGTGCGCTGGCTTTGGCCGGTGCCGTCCCTTTTGTTTTGGCAAAAAAGCAATAAGAAAATATGCCTAAAAAGTCCAATCGGACTCGTTTGCCTTATAGCCTCTTGCCCCATTAGAGGGTCTGGATGTTTTTTGATAGCTTGTTCATTCATCACTGGTGCGTTGGTTTAAAGTCCCCCTAACGGGGCTTGCCCCCTCTTGACTTATGTGATAAAATGATGGCTACAAAAGTACGGAAACATGGCTCTACAAATGACTACAAAAAAGCTCGACAGGATTTGCTGTTATTTGTAGATTTGTGTTCATTCGTAGATTAGTAGCTCTATGCCTAACATTATTTCCATCCGCGGGGCGCGGATGCACAACTTAAAAAATATAGACTTAGACATTCCCAGAAACAAGCTGGTGGTGTTTACGGGTTTGTCCGGCTCGGGGAAAAGTTCTTTGGCGTTTGATACCATTTACGCCGAAGGCCAGCGCCGCTATGTGGAATCCCTTTCTGCTTATGCCAGGCAATTTATTGGCCTTATGGATAAGCCGGACGTGGACAAAATTGAAGGTTTGTCTCCGGCAATATCAATAGACCAAAAATCCGCGTCGCACAACCCTCGTTCAACAGTGGGTACGGTCACGGAAATTTACGACTACATGAGGCTGCTGTGGGCGCGCATTGGTGTTCCGCACTGTCCGGTATGCGGCAAAAAAATCCAGGGGCAAACCATAACAGCCATGGTCGGCCAATTATTGCAATTAAAACCCGGCACTCGCCTGATGCTTTTGGCGCCGTTTATTAAAGATCAAAAAGGCGAACACAGACATATTTTTGAACAGATTAAAAAGGCGGGGTTTGCGCGCGTGCGGGTGGATGGCACTGTAATGGATTTAAATGAAGCGCAAAATTTAAATTTGGATAAGCAAAAAAAACACAGCATTGACGTAGTAGTGGACCGGCTGGTTATTGATTCGAAGGATAAGGGAAGATTGAGTGAAAGCCTGGAGAAGGCTTTGGATTTGGGGGATGGGTTGGCAATTGCGGTGAAAATGGATAATCAAAACAACCCTCTCTCCCCCTCGCTCCGCTCGGGGCACTCTCTCCCAAAGGGAGAGAGTAATAAGGTCGCGTCTCCTATGGAGATGCTCTTTTCCCAAAAATTTGCCTGCCCGGACGGGCACATCCAGCTGGCCGAACTTGACCCGCGGGATTTTTCCTTTAACAGTCCGCACGGCGCCTGCGCAGAGTGCAAGGGTCTGGGCCACAAACTCACGGTGGAGCCGGATTTGGTTATGCCCAATTTGCGCCTGACTTTGGCCGAAGGCGCAGTAAGGCCGTGGAGCAAAACCACCTCGCGCCTTTCCTGGTACAGCCGGATACTTTTAGCCGTGGCCAAGGAATACGGTTTTTCCGTGGATACGCCGGTAAAGGATTTGCCCAAAAAATATATAGATGTAATTTTGCACGGCACCGGGGAAAAGAAAGTTAAAGTTTCCGGCGAATTTGCTTCGCGCGAAGGCGAATTTGAAATGATGACCGTGTTTGAAGGGGTAATCCCGAATTTGGAACGCCGCTACAAGGAAACAGATTCCGAATATATGCGCAGCGAAATAGAAAACTATATGCGCGTGCGCGTTTGTCCTTCCTGCCGCGGCCAGCGGCTTAAGGCTGAAGTGTTGGGGGTGAGCGTGGGCGGCAAAGGCATTGTGGAAGTATCCCATTTAAATATTGAAGCCGCCAGCAAATTTTTTCTGGAGCTTGATAAGCATTTATCGCAAAAAGATTTAACCATTGCCAAGCAGGTGCTAAAGGAAATAGGCGCGCGATTGGAATTTTTACTCAATGTCGGTTTGGCTTATTTGTCCTTAGACCGCGCGGCAGACACGCTTAGTGGCGGGGAGGCTCAGCGCATCCGTCTGGCCACGCAAATCGGCTCAGGCCTCACCGGAGTTTTGTATATTTTAGACGAGCCTTCAATTGGTTTGCATCAGCGCGATAACCGCAAGCTTTTAAAGACGCTAAAAGATTTGCGGGATTTGGGCAATACCGTAATTGTGGTGGAGCATGACGAGGAAACCATCCGCGAGGCGGATTGGGTGGTGGATATTGGACCCGGTGCCGGCAAACACGGCGGCGAGCTGGTGGCTCAAGGCGCGCCTAAGGATATTGAAAAAGCCAAGCAGAGTTTAACCGGCCAGTATTTAGCCGGAAAAGAATTTATTGAAGTGCCATCCCGCAGGCGCTCGGGCAACGGCCGCAAAATTTCCATTCTGGGCGCGGAGGAGTTTAATTTAAAAAACATCAACGTGGAAATTCCGCTTGGCAAGTTTGTCTGCGTGACCGGCGTTTCCGGCAGCGGCAAGTCCACGCTATTTCATGATATTTTATCCCGCGCGCTGAATAAATATTTTTGGAACAGCAAGGACGAGCCGGGCAAGCATAAGAAAATTTTAGGCACCGAGCACATAGATAAAATGATAAGCATAGACCAAAGCCCGATTGGCCGTACGCCGCGCAGCAACCCGGCCACTTACACCGGCTTATTTACGCCCATCCGCGATTTGTTTGCCGAAACCAAAGAGGCTAAAATGCGCGGCTACAAAGCCGGCCGGTTTAGTTTTAATGTCAAAGGCGGGCGCTGCGAAAAGTGCGCCGGCGACGGCGTTATTCAGGTGGAAATGAATTTTCTGCCGGATGTTTATGTTACCTGCGAGGAGTGCCACGGCAAGCGGTATAACCAGCAGGCGTTGGAAATTCATTACAAAGACAAGACCATTTCCGATTGTTTGAATATGACAGTGGATGAAGCGAAAATCTTTTTTGCCAACGTGCCGCAGATTTATAAAAAATTGGAAACGCTTTCCCAGGTTGGTTTGGGCTATATGCATTTAGGACAGAACGCGACCACGCTTTCGGGCGGGGAGGCGCAAAGAATCAAATTGGCCACGGAACTGTCCCGCGCTTCCACGGGAAGAACTTTGTATTTGCTGGACGAGCCCACCACGGGTTTGCACTTTGCGGATACCAAGCGCTTGGTGCAGGTCTTAAATAAATTGGTGGACAAGGGCAATACCGTGGTGGTAATTGAACATAATTTGGATATGATAAAAACCGCGGATTGGATTATAGATTTAGGGCCCGAGGGCGGGGACAAGGGCGGGGAGCTGGTAGCCGCTGGCATACCGGAAGATGTAGTTAAGGTCAAAAAATCTTTTACCGGCCAGTATCTGAAGCAAGTCTTATAAAGTTTTAGCCACAGATCGGCATCGCAAAACAGGGGACGCCTCTTAAAAGAGGCGTCCCCTGTTTTAGGGCTTGTTTGACAGTAATTTTGACCGTTGATATTATTTCAATAAGTTATTTTTTAAAAATAAATACTAAAAGTTATGAAAACAAACGCGCTTTTAAAATATTTGCCGGTTGTTTTGGCTGTATTTTTTTTCTGCGGAATGCCGGCGTCTTTGGCCGCGGGAGCCGCGCAAATTAAAATTATTACCGCGCCCCAGACAATCGCAATCAACGCCTCGTCTTCCGTGTTTACCTTGGAGGCGCAGGACAGCGCCGGAGCTAAAATCAATGTGGCCACCACTACCCGCGTAAGTTTGGCGAGCGATTCCGCGAGCGGAAAATTTTCATCAGCCGCGTCCAGCGGCCCCTGCGGGGACGCGTGGAGTATTGCCGGCGTAACTATTGCCAGCGGCACTTCGCATAAAAGTTTTTGCTATTTGGATTCCACTGCCGGCAGTTTTACCATCTCCATTTCCGTGCCAGACCAGCCGGACGTTTTGGGCGACTCCCAGCAGATCATTATTCTCGCGCCATCCACGCCTGATAATTCCACCACCACGCCGGATTCGCCGGAAAATCAAACCAATAATTCCACCACCACGCCGGAATTTTTGACCCAAAGTTTTTATGTTAAAATATATCGGTTTTTACCCAACCCCGCGGGAGAAGATGGAGGTAATGAGTGGGTGGAACTGCGGAATTTGGATGAAAAAAATGTTTTGCTTGACGGCTGGCTGATTGATGACAAGAACACGGCCAACGGGCCGGCCATCGGCGCTTTTGAGCTGTCCGGAATAATCGCCCCGGGCGAGATAAAAAGATTTGTAATTCCCGCTGGCTCGTTCGCGCTAAATAACACGGGCGGCGATGAAGTAAATTTGTATTTTAATGATAAAAGCCTTGCGCGAAAAGCGGTTTATACCGCCGCGGCTTATGACGATGGAATTTTTGAATTTCAGGATGGGCAATGGTTGCCGCCGGCTCAAAACACAAATCAAAGTTCTTCGGGCGGATCATCGGCTTTTAGCTCCGGCTTGGGTGGCGCGAAATCTGACAATGTTTTACCCGCCATCCAGTTTAAAATCAACGAGGTTTTTCCAAATCCTTTGGGCGATGACGCGGGGCGCGAATGGGTGGAAATTTATAATCCGGAAAATTCCACCAGCTCTTTGGAAGGCAATTTTTTGGCGAACGGAAATTCGGAAGAGTGGGGATCTTCCGCGTGGCCATTGCCTAAAAGCGCGAAGGTTCCACCCAAAGGCATTTTGGCCGTAATGCTTTCTAAAACCGCGTTTGCCCTAAAAAATTCCGGCGCGGAAAAGGTTAAAATATTTTCCCCGCAAAAACAGCTTTTGGATTTTGTTGTTTATAAAGACGCGCCGGAAAACCAGTCCTGGGCGAAAAACGCGGACGGAGTTTGGGAATGGGGAGTTCCAAGCTTTGGTCTGCCCAACGGCCAGGAGCCTGCTTTGCCCCAAATTTTTATCAGCGAAATTTTCCCCCAGCCTTCGGGCGACGAACCGGAATTTGTTGAGATTAAAAATTTTTCCAATTTAGCCGTAAATTTGTCGGGAATGGTTTTGCAAATAGGAAGCCGGAGCAAAACTTTCGGCGAAAAAGAATTTTTGTCGGCCGGAGAATATTTGGCTGTTTATGAAGACAATTTGCCCGCGCGTTTAAGCAACAGCGGCCAGACGGTCAAGCTTGCGGATTCCTTTGGGCGGCTATTGTCGGAAACGTTTTACGGCAAGGCGCAGGCTGGCTTGGTCTGGGCTTCGGACGATGGGCAGGATTTTGCGTGGACGGGAAACCCGACCCCGGGCGAGGATAATATTATGGTGCTTGGCGAAACCACAGACATTGCGGATTTAAGCAATTCAGCCGGCGCGAAAACCGGCAGGAAAAAAACAGCGTCTTCGGCTACGGATTCGGACATAAAAAAATTGCTTCAATCTAACCGCGATTTGGAAGACCGGATTTTCGCCCTGCAGGAATCCGTGGATTCTATGGCCGGCAAACTGGCGCTATTGCAGACACGGCAGACCGGAAACAATGAAAACCAGCCCCAAAGCGCCCAGGAAAGCAACAGCCGGGGAGTTGCAATAATTTTAGGTTTTTTGGCGGGCATTTTAGCGCTTTTTGCCGCAATCTTTTTTGCTTTTAAATATGTTAAATAGCGATTAACAAAGTCTATATTTTGCAGTGCCGGGTAAAATCAGAATTTAAAAACTCCTCTAAATAGCTTTTCTTTTTAATCTCCCTCTCCAATACTTGGGGAGGGGTGGGGGAGAGGTTATGCGGGGGAGTTTTTTGTTGTAATTAATGGCGGAGAATAAGTACAGGATATGCACAGTAAATCCACCGTAGGGGTGAAATGCTGTGTTTTTTAGGGATTATTAAGCCAATAAATTTATATTTGCGCCATTGACTCTTTGGTTAGAGGGGGTATGATTAAAGCAAAAGGATTTAGAAAAGGAGGGGACGCTAAAAATAGCGTTTTTAGATGGCAATAAAGGCCGCAGAAATAAAAATTACGTAATTAATTACGTAATAAGATAATTAACAAATTTACCATGAAAAAAATTCTATCGAAAATTATTGCCATTGCGACAATTGCCGCCCCTTTGGCCATGGCTTTGCCGGCGCAAGCAGTTTATGTTCCTGATTGGGATGTTAAGGGGAATTACCAATGGCTGGTGTTGGGTGCATACTCGCATGATATAAGCATTACCGCGCAAAATTCTGACGGCACATTTTCAGGCACCGGCGGGTATCCGGCCGGCGGCCCGTACGCGACCACCGAAGTAATCACAGGACAAGTCACCGGAAACAGCATTACCTTTACCACCACCTATAACGGCCCTTATAATCCCGGATATTCTGTAGCCGTTTCCGGAACCATTGCGGCAGACGGCACTATGAGCGGTGCGTCCCCATGGGAATGGCACATGACTGCAGGCTCAGCCAGGCTTGCCGATGAGCCGGAATTTGATGGGCAGTTAGAGCCGTCCGCATGCGAAGGCAGAATAGGCAGCCCGGTCATTAATGTTACCCAAAAGGTAATCAATGATGTGGATTCCGGTATGGCCGGAAATTGGGCAATAGATAAGTACAACCGGCACATCCAGGTTTGGAGCACCGGAGATGATACTTATTGCGCTTTGGTCAGCTATGAAGGGAAAGCTAAGGCAGTAGCCGGGCAAACAGGCCCCGGCGGAAGCCAAACTATTGGCACTGGGGTGGTCGCGGAAATGGAAGGCGGATACAGAGCCGCATTTAGCGGGACTCTAAATCCAAATCCAGTTTGGAAAACCAAAGGTTCAATCGGAAGTTTTGATTACGGATGCGACATTAGCGGAGCCTGCGGAACCAGGCCGAGCTGGCTTAGCGCATATTTCACCGGCGCCGGAG
>JAJYWK010000011.1 GCA_021791515.1 bacterium
AATTAAATATCAACCTCTCTGTCCGCCTTAGGCGGACATCTCTCCAAGTCTTGGAGAGAATAATAAGGAAATACTACATATGCCAAAAGTTATAGGGATAGATTTAGGAACATCTAACAGCGCCGCGTCTGTAATGCAGGGCGGGACGCCGGTGATTATTCCGGCGGCCGAGGGCACCTCGGCCGCGGGCAAGGCTTTTCCATCGTACGTGGCCTTTACCAAGGAAGGCCAGCTTTTAGTTGGCGAGCCGGCCAGAAGGCAGGCCGTGACCAATCCGGAAGGTACTATTTTTGAAGCCAAGCGGAAAATGGGCACATCTTTTAGATATAACATTAACGGCAAGGAATACAGCCCGGAGCAGATTTCAGCTTTTATTTTGCAAAAAATTAAAAAAGACGCGGAAACCTTTTTGGGCGAGCCGGTTGCCAAGGCGGTTATTACCGTGCCGGCGTATTTTGACGACAGCCAGCGTCAGGCCACCAAAAACGCGGGCGAAATTGCGGGGTTGGAAGTGGTGCGCGTAATTAACGAACCTACAGCCGCGGCTTTTGCCTATGGTTTGGATAAATCCGGCGCCAAAGATCAGAAGATTTTAGTATTTGACCTGGGCGGCGGCACGCTGGATGTAACGATTATGGATTTCGGCGAACATGAAGGCCAGGCGACTTTTGAGGTGCTGTCAACTTCCGGCGACACGGCTTTGGGTGGCAAGGATATGGATAAGGCGATGATTGATTACATTACCGCCGATTTCAAGCAATCCAGCGGGGTGGATTTGGCGGCTGATAAAATGGCCATGAACCGCGTTAGGGAAGCGGCGGAAAAAGCAAAAATCGAGCTTTCCACTACTATGGAAACCGATATCAACCTGCCTTTCATCACCGCTGATCAGAACGGGCCAAAGCATTTGCAAATTAAAATTACCCGCACCAAACTGGAAGAATTGGTTAAGCCGATTTTGGATAAAATGCAGCATCCGGTGGAGCAGGCGCTAAACGACGCCAAGTTGACTCCGCAAAACATCGATAAAATTATTTTAGTCGGCGGGCCCACGCGCATGCCTTCTGTTAAAAAGTTTGTGGAAACCTATATTGGGAAAGCCGTAGAAGGCGGCATTGACCCAATGGAGGCCGTGGCCAAAGGCGCGGCCATCCAGGCAGGCATCTTGGGAGGCGACGTGCAGAGCAAAGAAATTTTACTGCTTGATGTAACGCCTCTGACTTTGGGCTTGGAAACTTTGGGCGGCGTACGCACTCCGCTAATTGACCGCAACACCACCATTCCAACATCTAAGAGCCAGGTTTTTTCCACTGCGGCTGACAATCAAACATCAGTTGAGGTTCATGTGCTGCAAGGCGAGCGCGAATTCGCGCGCGACAATAAATCTTTGGGTCATTTTATTTTGGACGGCATCCCGCCGGCGCCAAGAGGCGTCCCTCAAGTGGAAGTGACTTTTGACATTGACGCTAATGGCATCCTTACGGTAAAGGCCAAAGATAAAGCGACCGGCAAAGAAAACAAAATCACTATTCAGGGTTCATCCAACTTAAACAAAGATGAAATCGAGCGCATGAAAAAAGAAGCCGAAGCGCACGCGGCCGAGGACCGAAAACGCAAAGAGACCGTGGATATGAGAAACCAGGCCGATACGCTTATTAGCATTTCGGAAAAGACTCTAAAAGATGCCGGCGACAAGGCCAAGGCAGAGGATAAAACCGCGGTAGAAGAGAAAATTAAGGCTTTAAAGGACGTAAAAGACAAAGATGATGTAGATGCCTTAAAAAAGGCCATGGACGCGCTATCGGAAGCGATTCAGAAGGTGGGCGCGGCTATGTATGAGAACAAGCAATCAGCAGACAGCAGTCAGCAGCCAGCTGGGGGAAATTCATCTACCGATGATAAAAAAGACAAAGGACCGGTGGACGCGGAATACAAAGAGGTTAAGTAATTAAAAAATTGACAAAAACGACGAAAATGACAAAAATTTTTAACCAGCCAGGATCAATTTTTGTCATTTTTGCTCATTTTTTTAATTTTTATCATTGATTCTATGTGGTCAAAAATAAAATTTATTTTGCTGTTAGTTTTGCTGATTATCACCGGCGTGTTTGTGTATTTTAAAATTCAGGTTATGGGCGACAGTAATAGTTATTTTAATCAGCACGCTCGGTATAAATTGGCAAAAAGTGGATTTTGGCGCTGGTCTTTGGGCCTTAAGAACGTAGGCGACGCGAGGGCGGATTTTTTGGGCAATACCGGCCCAATTGTAATTGAGTGGTTTAAGCCGGTAAGCGAGGATTTGGACGATTCGGTTCTGCAGGATTTTTCCAAGGCAGTACAGACTTATACCGGCAGATCTACCCGATTGGTTTTTGGCGGCGGAGTAAATGACAGCACTGTACCGCTTTCTATTCTGAACAGTTTCCAGTTAAAAGGTCAAATTCAAAAACCGGTGAACGGGTCAATTTTGATAATCTATTTTACTAAAGATTATTTACCCAGACAAAGCGCGGAATTATCCACTACGTTTAAGGAAAATGGAATTATTATTTCTTTAGATGCTCACAAACAATTTTTAGAGGGGTATATTCAGAATATCAATCAATATTTGGGCAGTAGTTTATTGCACGAATTTGGGCATCAAATCGGGCTTAACCATAGCAGTGACCCGGATTGCATAATGAGCCTGCATGCCGGCATTAGCGGCCGGCCCTTGGAGTTTTATGGCCGCACAGCGCCGGCTGATTTTTGCGCCAAAGAACAGGTCACTATTCAACAATTGAAAACGGAGTATAGGAATTAAGCAAAATTATTATGCCCAGTAATACAACTTCCAATAAGTTCCGCTTGTTGGATAAACGTAAAAATAGATTCTGGGCAAAAAAATTGGTTTAAGGATAGCCGGCATCATTTTAAGCGGAACTTTGCCAAACGCCTAGCAAAATTTATTTTATAGTTTACTAACAATTAATTTATAATTAATTCCCTTCTTGAACGCTTAGCAGGCGTTTGGGATTGGAAGTTGATATACTGGGTATGACTGAACAAAAAGAGTCAGGCCAGCAAATTCAAGTTAAAGCTTCAGATGAAGTGCTAAAAGGCAGCTATTCCAACCAGGTTTCCGTGGGTCATACCGGCGAGGAATTTATTTTTGATTTTTTAAATATCTTGCCGCCCACCGGCAGCCTGGTGGCCAGGGTGATTGTTTCGCCATCGCACGCCAAAAGATTTGAGGCGGGGTTAAGCGAGAA
>JAJYWK010000064.1 GCA_021791515.1 bacterium
CAAGCAGTATATTGAGCACCATTTTGAAGAAAGCACTGAAGGGCAGGATGTCTTTAGAATAGAGAGCTCTTAAGATTTTCAATCTGTTTCCTTAAAGCTGTGCGCTTCAGCGCACAGTGGTTTACAAGGACTTGGATTATTTGAATAACTTTTATACCGAGGCTCGCTACGCGGATGATTACCATGCTTTTAGCCAGGCTGAAGCCAATGAGGCGTTTGAACGGGCGTTGAGAGTTAAGGATTATACAGTTAAAAAACTCCCTCATTAAAAAATAAATTTATCCTTAAAGAAACAAAAATGCCTGCCAACAACATTCCCAGCCAAATCCGGCCAAGGCGCCAAACAAAATTTTGGCCGCTGTTTTTAATTGTTATTATAACCTTGATTTTAGCAGGGCTCATTTACTTGGTTTCTTATAATAGTCAATTGCAGGATGAAGCTAACTCACTTTATTTTTGGAAACACGCTGCGAATGCACAGGTGAGTAAATAAAAGGGGATTGGAGATTCCTTTTTCCTACACAAATAAGCCAGAAAATGGCCTTGATTTCAGAATCCTTGACAAACCGCGCGGCGGTGATATATTGAGCTTAGAAAAAGTCTTAAACAAAAGGTTTTTTGCTCTTTGATAACTTCAAGGAGGCAATATATATCGCAATATTAGTTAGTTTTAGTGTGTCCGTAAACTGATTAGTTAGGTATATAGTTAGATATAATAGTAGCAGATAACATCAATATCCTATGTTTTCAAAGCTAAAGTCCCATCTTAAGTGGATAGTGCCAGCAGTAGCAATTATCCTGCTGGTATGGTTCTTGGCAAGTCAAAGCCCCAAAATCATCTCTGCCGCAGTAAGTCCTGAGGTGATTGTGAAGGGGGAAAACCAGGAAGTAACGGTTACGGCTGTGGTTAAGCCTGGCTTGGTTGTTTCACCTTGGTTTAAAGTCAAAGCTGTCCTCGCAGGACAAAGCGATATGTCAGAGTACAATAATTTTAATAAAGTAATAACTACCCTGGGGAATTTAACTTCACAAGGCAAGGATAAGAATGGTAATGTAATCTATCAAAATAAATTTATAATTACCCATAATACGGCGGAAACTTTACAGGTTCAATTATTGAGCAATTCTAAAAAGCCTTTAATGCAGTTTGCATATCAGCCTAAAAAGGTTTACTTTAACCCTCTCTTAAAAACTCTCCCGCCAAATCCGGATGACCCGCTCTTTATACCACCTTTGCGTTTAGCGGTTACTACTCGCCCGGCAACTCTTCCGCCAGATCCGGGAGAAGTTGGTAAGCAGACCCTGGAAGGGATAGATTCAGACAAAGACGGATTAAGAGATGACATTCAAAGAGAAATATTTTTTGCCTACCCGGATAGTGAAAGGGCAAGGCGAGCGCTGGGGGATATATATAGGACAGATATTCAATGGTTGGAAAATGCCGATAATCCAGAGGTTTTAAGAGCATTAGAACATTCAAGAAATAAAAGAGCCGCTTGCCTTGATGATATCAAACAAGAAGTTGGGCTCCCTCCCTCAGATAGATGGCCACATATAATTTTATTTATTACTGATGTGGAATTTAACACTAAATTGAGGCGGGATGTTGTAAGTAAAGCCGGAAGTAATAGTATGGGTTTTGTAATTGTAACCCCCGAAGAATCCAAACTCGGCAATTGCCTCTTTGATCCCAAAAGCCTGCCGGACTAAAGGTTAGGTTTAAAACAGACAGAGTAACAAACACCACCTATGCGGAAATGAATTAATTTTCATTCCTCGCAGGTGGTGTTTGTTACCAAACAAAAACCATGTAGCACATTTTCAAGTTTAAGGAGGGCAACGCTTTATGCGTTTCCTAAGACTGCTGTTAGTATTTGTCGCTTTCACGCTGATGCTCGAAGCGGCATGGACACCTACGTGCACAACCATCATTTACGTCAACGGAGTAAATGTAACCGAATTCCAGGCCGCTGACACAGTGGCGAATTTGCTTTCGCCCAAACTCACGGCCTACCTCAACGCCAAAGGAAAGTCCGGCATATGCAGAGCCGTGCACTATTCCCACAACTACCACACCTACTGGCTGGCTGACTTTCAAAAAGCCTACAGCCAGTACGTCCAGCAGAGCACCCCGGTTAGCGCTTAGTTACCGTTCGGAAATTAGTTGGTTTTAATCGCTTTTTTCAAAAAAATTAATTTTGTTAATACCTAAAGTTTTTAGACTATCGGGCCAACTGGCCTGTTTTTTAATGGTAAATTCTAACGAGCAGTGTTTGTTAAGGTGTTTAAATTTCTTTTCGCAATCGGTGAGGGTTTTAGTCCGCCGTCTAATCATCCAGGCATTTAGCCAACGCCGCGCCGAAATTAAATTCTGGAAGCCCTTGATGGTTTTCAGCCTGCCGTTTAAGTGAGAGTTGTAAAGTTCGATTAAGTTGGTGTTGTTGGGACAGTTATCAAAGTGGCGGTAAGCGAATAAATCGTTGCGGCGGTTTTCGATGTCAGCCAGGATGTTGTTAAGTAGGAAGTTTTGGCCGGCGTATTTGTCTTTTACGTATTTCAGCCCTTCGGTTATCTGTTCGTCGGTTTTAATTCCGTCGAAAACTTTTTCTTTTAACGCATAAAAGAAGTTCTCGTAGGTCGGCAGGCTGCGGATTTTTAAGTCAACGCGGATATTTTCCAGGAAATGGTTTTGGCAGAGCTGTAATCTTGCGTAAGGAAACACCTTGCGCAGAGCCTGTTTTAGCCCTGCCCGATCGTCGGCGACAACTATCCTCAGGTTGTAGCCTAAGTTTTTAAGCGTCTGAAAGTATTGGGAAAAGGCTGCTTCGTCCTCGGCTAAGAATAATTCTCCATGCGGAATATCGTGGGTTAAGTAATCTATGCCGAACAGGAACGGGATTTTGCGGTCAAAACCTTTAACGGCCACATATTTGCCGTCGAGGATTAAAATTCCGTGGCAACGGGCTAAGTCGCAAAGGGTTTTCGTCAGCCAGTCATTTTTAGGCAACTGTTCCATCTCCACGACTTTGAATAACGAAACCTTCACACATTTCGCAACCGACTTTTAGCCAATACCAAAACCGCCTCTGATGGCCAGAAGTATTTGTTGGTTAGCGATTGATATTCATTTGTCCTTTAACAGATTGTA
>JAJYWK010000043.1 GCA_021791515.1 bacterium
TGGCTGTTTGCCTAACTTTGCCGCCGTTTAACTTTAACTTCCTGATGATTTCTTTTGGTTTTAAGCGCATATTGTTCCTTTCAGTATTAGTTTACTAAAGGTGTTCAATATGTTGGGTTACAATACGACGGGGTTGACAGTTTAATAGATTTTGCTATAATACCTTTAATCTATGTCAAAAAGCACTCAAAATTTCTGGTATTTTTATTTTACTCAGACAGCTGAGACTGGAAATTTTGAGTTGAAAAACGTTTAGAAGTTTTCTAACAATTCGACTTAAGACTCCCGGCCTCAGCGCAAGCTGAGTTTTTTTGTATTCGGCTGCTGGGGCCAGAAGTTCAAGTCAGTAGTCAGGAGGACTGAGATGATAATCTCGATGAAGAAGCATGCCACCAAAGCGGAGATCGCCGAGGTTGTTGCTTGTGTCGAAAGTTTTGGGCTTAAAGTTCAAGCTTTCGAAGGGGAAACGCGCAAAGTCATCGGCGTGGTTGGAGTCGGTGAAGGAGTTGATTCCTGTCTTGAGGCCGTGAGATGCCTGTCCGGCGTGGAAAAGGCCGTTCGGATTACGGCGCCGTATAAGTTCGTTTCGCGCGAATTCAAGCCCAAACGAACAACTGTCACTGTCGGCAACGGCGTGCACGTCGGCAATTCAGATTTTGTGGTGATGGCCGGACCCTGCTCGGTTGAATCGGAATCACAAATTCTGGAAAGCGCTCGCTTGGTCGCCGCTTGCGGCGCTAAGGTGCTTAGGGGAGGGGCTTTCAAGCCACGTACCAGTCCCTATGACTTTCAGGGCATGGAAGAAGACGGCCTGAAATTGCTTGCCAAGGCTCGTGAAGAGACCGGGTTGGCAATTGTCACGGAAGTGATGACCGATAGCGACGTAGGTCTGGTTGCAAGCTATGCCGACCTGCTGCAGGTGGGCGCTCGCAACATGCAAAACTCCGCGCTGCTCAAGGCACTTGGCAGATGCGGAAAGCCAGTCCTGCTCAAACGCGGAATGAGCTCTACCATCAAGGAGCTGCTCATGTCCGCTGAGTACATCGTGGCGCACAACAACCCTAACGTCATCCTGTGTGAGCGTGGTATCCGAACTTTTGAGACGGCTACGCGCAATACCTGCGACATCGCGGCGGTTCCGGTACTGCGGGAACTGACACATCTGCCGGTGATTCTGGATCCGTCTCACGCCACCGGCAAGCGAAGTCTGGTGCCGCCACTCTGCCGCGCCGGCGTCGCCATCGGCGCCGACGGTCTAATTGTCGAGGTTCACCCGAACCCGGCAAGAGCAATCAGCGACGGCGCGCAGTCGTTGGATCCGGCACTGTGGCGGGCGATGATGGATGACCTGAGGCCCTACATCGAACTATGGGAGGCGGGACGACAGCAGGAACTCGCCAGCTTCTCTGGAGATTAATCAGTCGGACAAAGATCCGGCGCAGTGGCGGAGGGTTTGCGTAAGCAGATCTTCCGCCGCCAAATTTATTAAATTTTTATGACACATTTAAATTCAAATCAATTCTTTTTCACTTTCAATTTACCGCCATTGTGGTCGGAGATTTGAAAATGATTTTTTATTATTTCTTTCCAAGTCCCCGCCCGCAAACGGGGATTTTAATTAGGAGAAGGGATAATGAAAATAACCACGTTGCTCGGAACATGGCGTGTCCATAGATTTTTTACCCGGGGCCAAGCGATAGAATTGGGTTTTATTGACGATGATGCCCGTCATCGCTGTCCAACTTGTGGCAGTCAGGTGATGTCAAAGCAGCTTCCTAAGATTCCCAGCAAGGACAAGCCTCAACCCGCAACAGTCCCAAAACCGTCCATAGACGCTGCAAAACAGCCTAAGAAAACTGTTTAGGCCAGGCTAGTTTTTGCTGGCCAATGTCAGGGATGAAGAAAGGAGGTGTCCAATGAGCGCTTGGGATTGGTTTTGAATCCCTGAGATGAGACAGGGAAAAGAGTTGTCTCATCGCCGGCCGCGGAAGTCTTGCGGCCGGTTTTTTGTGGTCTTGACAGTTGATCATGTATCATGTATGATTAGTATGATATTTCATACTTTAATAAAAAGGTTGAATTTATGGCCAAAATTAAACAATCTGACCTGCATAAGCACATCCAGAAAGACATCCATACAAGCATCAAAAAAGACAAGTTTTACGGCACCACGACCATTGGCGCCCGCGGGCAAGTGGTAATTCCGGTTCAAGCCAGAAAAGACTTAAAACTCAAGCCCGGTGACCAGCTAATGGTTATGGGCAAATTAGGGAAGGCTTTAGGGCTGATAAAATCGGAACAAATGCAGGAGCTGGTAGAAATGATGATGAAAAGCTGTACCGGCATGGGCATGGAAAAGGAGTTAAAGGTCTATATGGAAAAGGTATTTGGGGCGAATTTTTAAATAATAATTTATAAACATTAATTTTATAAATAACCCATGACAGACACTCAAACAACAATTCCCGCATTCCAGCCTAAAAAGAAGCTTTTTGGAATCACCTGGACTAAAAAGAAAATTATTTGGACTATAATTATTTTATTGGTCGTGTTACCCATTGGCTATAAAATTTTTAAAGGCAAAAATCCGGCTGACAGTATTTTGACCGACACTGTAAAAAGACAAAATTTAAAATCCACCGTACTGGCCACCGGTCAGGTGGTTTCCCAAACAGATTTACAGCTAAGTTTTAAAACCAGCGGTATAGTTCAGCGGGTAAACGTAAAAGAAGGCGATAAAATAAAAACCGGAGAGATTTTGGCAAGTTTGGATCAGAAAGATGTTTCTGCGAGTTTGACATCGGCCCGAGGAGTTCTGGCTCAAGCCGAGGCTAATTATCAAAAAGTCTTAGCCGGCGCCAGCAGCGAAGATATTGCTTTAGCGCAGGTGACTTTGGATAATGCTAAAAGTTCTTTGGAAATTACTAAAAAGCAGCAGCAAGTGCTGGTAGATAATGCTTATTCTGCATTGTTAAATTCCGGTTTGAGCGCGCAGGCTGGCAGCGGCAATGTTGGAAGCGTGACCG
This sequence comes from bacterium, assembly GCA_021791515.1. Classification (GTDB taxonomy): domain Bacteria; phylum Patescibacteriota; class Doudnabacteria; order UBA920; family UBA920; genus PALSA-1336. The sequence continues at coordinate 3,027 of JAJYWK010000043.1, forward strand.
CCACCATTACCGGCACTTACACTGGAAAAGACCAGGGCGTGTATAGAATAATCATCAACACTACCGGCTCCGGCCTTCGTTTTCAGGTAAGCGGTTTGGAAACCGGCGAAGGTCCGGTGGATATTACCCCCCAGCCGTTAGGCACTAAAGGTTTGTATCTTCAGTTTTCCAGCACCGCAGTGCCTTCTAATAACGTCTGGACAGTGAGTGTTCCAAATAATCAAGCTTCCACTTATGTTACAAACTATAATGCTTACCAGTCGGCTTTGCAGACTAAAGACAGCGCTGTTTTGACGGCGCAAAATACTGTTGCTTCCGCTCAGGCGGCGCTGGATTTAAAGAGAGCGCAAGCCAGGCCGGCGGACGTGCAGGCGGCGGAGGCGCAAATTTTAAGCGCGCAGGGCCAGGTGCAGGCGGCCCAGGCGGCTTGGGAAAATACCGTAATTCGCGCCCCGGCTGACGGAACCATTACGCAGGTGGATGTGAAAGTGGGCGAATTAGCCCAGGCTTTAAAAGAAGCGTTAATTTTGCAGGACGTAGGCAATTTGCATGTGGAAGCGGATGTAAGCGAAGCGAATATCGCATCTTTAAAAACCGAACAAGTCGTGGACATTACTTTTGACGCTTTGGGCCCGGACAGGCATTTTTCGGGTGTTGTACAAACCATTAATCCGGGCGCAACTGTGGTCTCGGGCGTGGTGAATTATAAAGTCAAAGCCAGCATCAGCAACCTGCCGGAAATAAAACCCGGCATGACCGCTAATATGACAATTCTGGTTAGCCAGAAAGATAATGTTTTGGCTGTGCCCCAGCGCGCGGTAATTGCCAATGGCGGTAAAAAAGTCAGGGTAATTGATGACAGCAAAAAGAAAACATATAATGAAGTAGAGGTAAAAATCGGCATGGAAGCAGATGGAGGAATGGTGGAAATTGTTAGCGGCTTGAGTGAGGGACAGGAAGTGGTTACATATATTAAAAAGTAAGATAATAGAATGTTTCCAAAAGGAATGCAGTAAATTTTCGGAGCATTTGGATCCGCCAGCTGGCGGATAATTCGGAACTTTGGGATTATATGAGTTTAATAAAAGTTGAAGATTTGGACAAAGATTATATTAATGAAGAAGTGATTACCCATGTTTTGGATCACATGTTTTTTGAAATTGAAAAAGGAGAATTTGTGGCCATTATGGGGCCTTCCGGCAGCGGGAAATCCACCTTAATGCACATTTTAAGTTTTCTGGACCGAGCGACTTCGGGGAAATATTTTTTTGAAGGCCAGGACACTTCCGGTTTTGACGATAATTATCTGGCGTCATTAAGAAATGAGAGAGTGGGCTTTGTGTTTCAGGCGTTTAATTTGCTGCCCAGAACCACGGTTTTAGATAACGTGAAGCTTCCTTTAATCTATAGCAAAAAAAAGAACCATGACGAACTGGCTAAAAAAGCGCTTGAATCGGTTGGGCTTTCCCACAGATTGAATTATTATACTAATCAAATTTCCGGCGGTGAAAAACAAAGAGTGGCAATTGCCCGCGCTTTGGTTTGCGATCCGGCCGTAATTTTTGCCGACGAACCAACCGGAAACTTGGATTCCAAGAGCGGCAACGCGGTAATGGAAATTTTACAGCGTTTAAATAACGAAGGCCGGACGATTATTTTGGTTACGCACGAAATGGACACGGCTAATCACGCCAAAAGAATTATCCGCATTAAAGATGGCAATATTGTAGGCGATGAGCCGGTAAAGAATCGCACTATCGCGAGCGATGGGAAAGAATTGGTGAAGTAAGTCCGACCCGAATCTACGAATTAAACCCGAATGATACGAATTCGGGTCATTCGGACGAAATTCGGGTCATTAGGGTCGGAATATGAACTTTTTTTCTACCATTAAACTTGTCTTTAGAACCCTGCTGGCGCGCAAAGGCCGGTCGTTTTTAACCATTCTTGGCATCGTGATTGGCGTGGCCGGAGTGATTATCATTATTGCTCTTGGCGCCGGCGCGCAGAGTCTGGTATTGGGTCAGATTACCAAAATCGGCTCTAATTTACTTTCGGTAATGCCCGGCAAAAGCAATGAAAAGGGTCCGCCTTCGCAAATTTTTGGTATTGTGGTTACCACTTTAACCAGGGAAGACGCGGAAGCTTTGCGCGACACCGGACGCGTCCCTCACGCTTTGGGAGTAGTGGCTTGGGTACGGGGAACGGCCACCGTAACCTGGCAGAATAAAAATATTGATACTAATTTTAGCGGCACCGAATACACTTATACCCAAGGGGTGAATGTGCCGATTGAAAAGGGGCGTTTTTACGACCAGCAGGAAGAACGGGGAAACGCGAATGTGGTAGTGTTGGGATCTTCCGTTGCCGAGGATTTATTTTCCCAAAGCGGCGTGGACCCTTTGGGGCAGATTGTTAAGGTAAAAACCGCTTCGCAAAAAGAACCGGGCGGCATCCCGTTAAGAGTAATCGGCGTGGCCGCTCCCCGCGGAACAGCAGCCTTCCAGAACCAGGACGACCAGATTTTTATGCCGCTGGGGATTGGGCAAAAACAGCTATTGGGCATTAATTACGTTCAGGCCATTGGGATTAAAGCGGACAGCGCGGATAATTTAGAGCAGACCAGGTCGGATATTAAAGCCGTGCTAATGGAGAGGCATCATATTAAAAAAGAAGTGGACGCTGATTTTACCGTGCGGAATTTAGCCGATGCCGTGGCTGTACTTTCTACTATTACTAACGCGCTAAGGCTATTTTTAACCTCTATGGCTGCCATTGCTTTAATTGTCGGCGGCATCGGCATTTTGAATATTATGATGGTCACGGTGGCTGAGCGCACGCGGGAAATCGGGCTGCGCAAAGCCGTTGGCGCGAGCAATGCGGCAGTGCGCAATCAGTTTTTATTGGAAGCCGGCACGCTTACTTTATTGGGCGGACTGGTGGGTATTGTCATGGGGGTTATAGTTTCATATTTAATTTCACTTTTAATGCATTATTTAGGTTATGACTGGGCGTTTGTAATATCGCTTACGTCAGTTATTTTGGCGGTGGGGGTTTCCATTCTAACCGGCGTAATTTTTGGTTTATATCCGGCGTTTAAAGCGGCAAAATTAAATCCGATTGAAGCGCTGAGATACGAATAAATATAATCCGAATTCTTCAAATACTGCAATCCTAATGCTCCGAAAGGGTTGCAAAAATTTTCGGGTCATTCGGATCCGCCAGCTGGCGGATAATTCGGAGCATTAGGATTTTATGATTAAAGCTTTCCGACTCGCAATTAAAAATTTATTTGCCAATCCTGCGCGCACGGGACTGACGACTTTGGGAATTATTATCGGCATTGCCACAGTGATTTTAGTGCTTAGTGCCGGCGCCGGATTTCGCAGCCTGATTAACGCGCAATTAGAGGCTTACGGCACCAATACTTTATTTGTGGAGACCCGCGTGCCGCCGACCACTAAAAATCGCGGCGCCGGCGCTTTTTCCAATGACAGCAGCCGTGCTAATTCGCCGGTGGCAATTACCAGCCTTAAAACCAGCGATTTGGAAGACATTAAGCGCCTGCCCAATGTCCAAAATAATTATGGTTTGGTGGTTGGACAAAAAGTCGTAAGTTATAGAGGCGTGGAAAAGAATGTGCTGTTTTATGGCGCTTCGGCCGACAGGTTTGACATCGACAAGGGCACGCTTAAGGCGGGTCGGTTTTACACTATGGCTGAGGAAACCGGCGGGGACCAGGTAATTATTTTAGGCGGTGATTTAGCCAATGATTTGTTTGGCCAGGATGATCCAATAGATAAATTAGTTCGCGTGGGAAATTTAAATTTTACGGTTATCGGCGTATATAATTTACGCGGTTCTTTGGGCAACGGGGAAGATGACTCTTTGTTCATGCCGCTTAACACGGCACAAAAAAAAGTTTTAGGAATTGATCATTTATTATTTGCCATAGTCCAAGTGCAAGATACTAAATTAGCACAAGCTACGGCTGATGACATTCGCTGGGTGTTAAGGCAAAATCACAATATTACCGACCCGGACAAAGACGATTTTTTTGTTCAGACCCAAGCTGATACTTTAAATACTTTTAATACTATCTTTAACGGCATTACTATTTTACTGATTGCCATTGCGGCCATTTCTTTAATTGTCGGCGGCGTGGGAATTATGAACATTATGTACGTGGTGGTGACCGAACGTACGGCGGAAATTGGCCTGAAAAAAGCGCTGGGGGCAAAAAGCGCGGATATTTTAAATGAATTTTTAATGGAAGCGGTTTTGGTTACAGTGATTGGCGGAATTTTCGGCATTTTATTCGGCGCGTTTTTAGCCTGGGTAATTTCGTTAATCGCCAATTCGGCCAATATGCAATGGACTTTTAGCGTGCCTTTTTATGCTATTTTATTAGGTGTCGGCGTTTCCGCAGTTATTGGCATTGGTTTTGGGGTTTTGCCGGCCAGGTCAGCCGCAAAATTAGATCCGGTAGAAGCTATGCGTTATGAATAAAATTAAATCCTCAATAAATCACATTATTTGACGGCCGTTAAATAATGTGATAGTTTTTTAATATGCCTAATAAAATGTATTCTCTAAGCGATTTAATCATAGATAATCTTTTTAATCTGAGGGGGCTTATAAGTCCCTATGGGGTTGGCTATAAGTTAGCCATGAAGCAGAGGTGTCTATCGCGGCGGGAGTTTGGGCAAGCAGTCTTCCGTCTTAATAAGAGGGGGCTTATTTCAATATTCAGTAAGAATAACGAACGCTTTATTAAATTAACCCAAAAAGGACAGCTAGAAGTTTTATTATCAAAAGCAAAAATAGAAAGACAAAATGTTTGGGATAGAAAATGGAGACTGTTTATATTTGACATTCCTGAAGAAAGTAAAGATAAAAGGAACACGCTGCGTTCCTTATTGAAAAAGAACGATTTTTGCAAGTTACAAGCTAGCGTTTATATTAGTCCTTATCCATTAAATAGGGAAGCGATTAATTATTTAAACAGCAGTGGTTTAAGAGAATATATAAGGATTTTAAAAGTAGATGAAATCGACGACGATAAGGATTTGTTAAGGATATTTAATTTGCAAAAATCACAATAAACGACGGCCGTTAAATTTTGTGATTCATTGGGTTTTTGATAGAATTGAAATGACTGGTTAGTAATTGTGGAAATAAAAAATCAAATGAAAAATATTGTCATTCTCGGGGCAGGATTTGCGGGGCTAAGGGCGGCTTTCGGTTTGGAAAAAAAATTTAGAAAAGATAAAAATATCGCTCTTACCTTAATTGATAAAAATGATTATCAGTTATTCACCCCTAATCTTTACCGTATCGCGGCCAAAGACGAAGGGTTGGTTAGCATGGAACAAATTAAGAATAGCATTTCTCTGCCGCTGGCAAAAATTTTAAAAAATAAAAAAATTAATTTAATTAAAGGCGAAGTTGTTGGCTTAAATTTTGAGCATCAGCGCCTTCAGCTCCTTGGCCGCCAGGTGGGGTATGATTTTTTAGTTTTGGCAATGGGCTCCAGGCCGGAATTTTTTAACATGGAAGGAGCGTCAAAATATGGTTTGCAGTTAAAAACCATAAAAGATGCCCTGCGGATAAGAAATGCCCTGGAGTTTGCGGTTGAAACTCATAGAATGGATGTAAAAAAGAAAAATTTGCGGGTAGTGGTGGCCGGGGGCGGCTATAGCGGCGTGGAACTGGCAGGAGAGTTAAAACTATTTTTGGATTTTTTGGCTTGGAAAAATGAGTACCCGCGGGAAAAAATAGAATTGGAAATTATTGAAGCAAACCCGAAACTGGTCGATGGTTTTAGCGGTCAGATGAGTGATGATGCTTATAATCGACTGTCTGAATTAGGCGTAAGAGCGGTTTTGTCTAACCGAATCAGCCAGGTGGATAATCATTTTATTTATACCATGGCCGGAGAAAAAATTTCTTATGATGTGCTTATTTGGACGACCGGAGTAAGGGCTCATCAAATTTTCTGCGACAGGAAAATATTGTTGGACAACAGGGACAGAGTTTGCGTAAATGAATATCTGCTGGCCCAAGAGCATCAGAATATTTTTGTTCTTGGCGACATGGCCGCGGTAGCAGATAGCCGGGGCAAATCGGTTCCTCAAAGCGCGCAAGACGCGCTGGATCAGGCGGATTATTTATCTTACGTTTTGCCGTATGTTATGAAAAATAAAAAACCGCCTGAAGTTTATAGGCCCAAACTTCATGGCTTTATTGTAAATATTGGCGGTAAGTGGGCAATAATGAAATCCAGCGGAATTTATCTTACCGGCTGGCTGGCGTATTTTATCGACCAGCTGGCCCATGTGCGCTATTACGCGGGTTTGGTTGGATGGTTTAAGGCTTTTAAGTGCGTCTTTCGGCAAATGGAAGTTTTTGAGAGGAACGATTGACCGCAGATATGCAGATAAAAACAGATAACGCAGATTTTAAGATGTTTTAAGATGGGCACCTTCCAGTTAACTGGAAGGTGCCCATCTAGTTTTAATTTGACACCAACAGAGAGAGAGAGTAGTATAAGGGCAAGAATAAGCTTTGAATTTTGAAAGGAAAAAATTATGGGAAGAGCATTTGATTCAGGGCCAGAGCATGATAAAAGAAGTCTTGAGTTTGATTCGCAACATAAGATGTTATCCGATATTGATATTTTGCATCTTAATTCAGAGCAAACAGAAGAATGGATACAAATACTGCAACAGGCTGTTCAGTTAGCGGAGCAGTCTTTAGAACAACATCCGGATTCCGCAGCAATCAGTAAAATACAAGAACGAAAGGTCCGGCTTCAGGTGCAACTAAACAGATTTGTTGCACATAAAAATACAATTGAAAAAAGTAGAAAATAGAAAAAGAGAAAAAACCTCGGGCTATTCCGAGGTTTTTTTAGTGTCATCCCGAACGAAGCCCGCTTAGGGGGGCGAAGTGAGGGATCCCTTTACGTTTGATAATTGTCAGCTTTAAGGGATTCCTCCCCCGCATCAAGTGCGGGGTCGGAATGACAAGGTTATTCTTTCTTTTTCTTGGCGTACGATTTTTTAGGTTTCGGCGGATTTGTCAGCCAGTTTTTATAGGCTTCGTCCAGCTGCTGCTGGCTTTCCGGTTTTAGATTCATCACAAAGGTACAGTCCGGGAAACGGGTGCAGGCAAAGAACGGCTTTCCTCTGCCGCGAGATTTTTTTTCTACAATATCGCCGGGTTTTTCTTTTCTTTCATCACTTGCTAAACAACTGGGGCACTTGTACCCTGTTTTATTCCAAATTTTACTAATGCCTTTGCATTTGGGGTAATCAATACAGCCTAAGAAAAAGCCAAAGCGGCCCCGTCTTACGCCCATCTGTTTGCCGCAAATTGGACACATTTCGCCTTTGGTTTTTTCTTCCAACTCTTTTATTTTTGCCGCTTCTTCGGGCATGGGTTGGGTAATTTTGCTATCCTTATCCGGGCAGGCCAGGAATTTGCCGTTCCGCCCGTATTTAATCAGCATCATTTTGCCGCAGTGCGGGCAGGGAGTAGTGGAAACCTCTATCTGTTTTTCCACGCTTTTTTCCTTTTCTATTAAGTGTTTTTTAAAAGGCGTATAAAATTCTTCCATTACCTCCACCCATTTGATTTTGCCTTCGGCGATTAAATCAAACTCCTCTTCAATGTGCGAAGTAAAATTAATGTCCACGATTTCCGGAAAATTTTCCACCAGCATATCGTTCACCATAAAGCCTTCTTCGGTGGGAGAATATTTTTTATCAATTTTATTTACATAGCCCCGGTCCTGAATGGTTGAAAGCGTGGGAGCGTAAGTGGAAGGCCGGCCTACGCCGTGGGCCTCCAAGGCTTTAATTAGCGTAGCATCGGAATACCTGCCGGGTGGTTCGGTAAAATGTTGCAGCGGCAGAAGTTCGTGGAGTTTTAGGGCTTCGTCAATTTTTAATTCCGGCAAAACGCCCTCAATTTCATCTTCGGCTTTTTCATCCTGGCCTTCGGTGTAGGCGCGAATAAAGCCATCGAATTTTATTACCTGTCCGTTGGTTCGGAACAGGGTTAAGGGTTTAGGGCCAAGGGCTAAGATATCCACTGCGGTTTGCTCCAGCACGGCCGGGGCCATTTGGCAGGCTACGGTGCGCTTCCAAATTAGTTCGTAAATTTTTTGCTGGCCTTTGTCTAAAAAATCTTTCATTTGCGCCGGATGACGCATTACATCTGTCGGCCTAATAGCTTCATGCGCTTCCTGCGCGCCTTTGGATTTATTGGCGTAAATGCGCGGAGCATCTAAAACATACTCCTGGCCAAATTCCTTGCCAATCATTTGTTTAATCGCGGCCAACGCGGATTGCGCCAAATTCAGACTGTCGGTTCTCATGTAGGTGATTAGACCTTGGTGGCCTTCTTCGCCCAAAGCCACGCCCTCGTAAAGCTGCTGGGCTATTACCATGGTTTGTTTGGCCGACATTCCGAATTTGCGCGCGGCTTCCTGCTGGAGAGTGGAAGTGGTAAAAGGCGCGGCCGGATTTCTTTTAACCTCTCTTTGGTTGATTTCTTTAACCTGATATTGGGCGCCTTGCAGATCCGCGACAATTTTTTTGGCATCGCTGTCGGTTTTAATGTCCATTTTGCCGACTATTTTTCCATCGATGGATTGTAATTTCGCAACAAAAGTCTTCGCGTCTTCCTTTCGTGACAGTTTCGCTTCTATGGACCAGTATTCTTCCTGTTTGAATTTTTGGATTTCGCGCTCGCGTTCCACCACCAAACGCACCGCCACGCTTTGTACGCGGCCGGCAGAAAGGCCGTATCGTATCTTTCGCCATAAAAACGGAGAGAGTTCATAGCCCACAAGTCTATCCAGTACGCGCCTGGCTTGCTGGGCGTCCACCAAATTTAGGTCAATATCGCGGGGGTTTTTCATCGCTTCGTCAATCGCGCTTTTGGTAATTTCATGAAAAACTATGCGTTTTATACGCTTGTCTTCCTTGCCCTTGGCAATTTGAGCTTCATCGCCCAAACCTAAAGCCTGCACCAAATGCCAGGAAATGGCCTCTCCTTCGCGGTCCTCGTCAGTGGCTAATATAATAGAGGACGCGCTTTTTGCGTCCTTTTTTAATTCCGTGATTATCTCTTTGGCTTTAGGAGGAATAATATAGACAGGTTCAAAATTGTTCTTAACGTCTATGGACAGTTTGCTTTTAGGTAAATCCCGCACGTGGCCCATTGAGGCTTTAACAATGAATTCGCCATTTAAAAAACGGCTAATAGTTTTAGCTTTTGTGGGTGACTCTACTATAATAAGAGGTTTGGACATGCGTTGGAATTTAGACTATAGGGTATAGTATTAAGATACGAGGTTGATTTTACAGATTAAATTTTTTTTTGTCAAACTAGGGCAATAAAATATTTCCCGTTTGGCCGATTTTTTCCAGAATCTTTTTTGTTTCATCCGGTGTGGTCGGTCGGGGCTGTGAGTTTTCAATTATTACGGGAATTAACTCAATTGACTCCAGCTTTGCCGGTTGTCGCTGGCCTTGTAAATCATTGGTATTGGCCGCTTTAAAGGCCAGTGGGTTTGCCGCTTGGTTTGAAGAAATAGTTATGCTTAAAGTAAGTCCTTGCTTCGTATCTTGACTCCAGTTTTGATCGAAAATAAAGTTGCCTAAGGAGTAAAAGATGTATTTGGGATCGCCACATTTTAACCTCTCCCGCCCCTCGGATGCACTCGGGGTACCCTCCCCATGAATTGGGGAGGGGCAATTAGGTGCGTATTGCTCTATGGTTTGAATCCAATGCGGATGACTGCCAATTACCATATCTGCTCCCTCATCAATTGCCGTGTGGGCAAAGTTAATTTGGGCGTCATTCGGCGTACGGGCATACTCCGTGCCGGCATGCATAGCCACAACCGTAAAATTGCATAAAGTTTTTGCTTTGGCAATCACGTTTTTTAAATTTTCCATATCTTCAATTCGCGCAACATAGTTGTTGGTGGTTTTGCCGTTATCGTTCGCCGAAGCGTAAGAAGCGCCCAGAAAACAAATTTTTATTCCTTTGGCTTCCATTATGGCGGGCTTCCAGGCTTCAGTTAGGTCTTTGCCATTGCCAATATTTTGGATGCCGTTATCAATTAGCATTTTTTTTGTATTAAGCAAGCCAGCTAATCCTTGATCCAAAGCGTGATTGTTTGCCAAATTTAAAATTTTAAAATTATACTCAACCAAGCTTTTTATATAGTTGCCGGGGGAGTTGAAGATCAAACTATGGCCGCCGATAATAGGAGAGGTGGAGGCGAAGGGCGACTCCAAGTTGCCAAAGTTAAAATCGGTGGATTTTAACACATCCTCCATCTTTTCAAATGGCAAATTAGTATTGTTAGCTTTTTCTATTGCCGCCGCTACGTTGCGCGAAAGCATAATGTCGCCCACCGCCAGGAAAGAAATTTCGGTTTTTGGATTTTGTCCGCGAATTAGATCCTGAGCCTTATTATAATAGCCCTCCAAAGTATCGGCGCTTTGGGTAGTAAAATGCGTAACCGTAGAGCGGGAGCCGAAAGAAAATTCAGCCAAATTTTGGCGTTGGAAAAAGCCTGCGGTGAGAGCGAGGGCAAAAAGAATGGCGACAATAATCTTCCAATATTTTTTTATTAATTCATAACCCATAATTTATAACGGATAACAGTTATAAGTTATCAATTCATTGTTATTAGTTATCTGCTCAAAACATACTGCTGTCCGCCTAAATTTTTCACCCGCCCTTTCATTTCCAAAAAGGTTAGGGCTGATGTGGCGGCGGCAGTTTCAAGACCCGATTGCTTTATTAGTTGGTCAAGTAAAATTGGCTCAAAGGAAATGAGCTTTAGCAGGATAGCTTCTTCTTTGGAATCGGCAAAGCTGGATTGACTCTGTTGCTCCAGGGGCAGAGTTTGCAAGTTTAAATCTTCCAAAATATCCTTTGCTTCAGTAACCGCTTTGGCTCCCATTTTTAATAAATTATTCGGACCTTGGCTTTGGGGAGAGTAAATTGGGCCGGGTACGGCGTAAACTTGGCGGTTCTGATCCAGCGCGTGTTTGGCCGTAATTAATGTGCCGCTTTCTAAATCGCACTCAACTACCAGCGTAGCAACACTGAGCCCTGAAATAATCCGGTTGCGGGCTACAAAATTTTGTTTAAAGTTCGGCGTGCCAATTGGATATTCGGAAAGCAAAGCCCCGCCGGCCCCAAGAATTTTATCAGCCAAGAGTACGTGAGCTTTCGGGTAGAGCGAAGCTTCGTCCAGTCCGCCGCCCAACACCGCAATAGTACGCTTGTTTTTTTTAACCGCGGATTCGTGCGCGGCACTATCCACCCCAAAGGCCATGCCGGAGACGATTACACAGCCGGCATCAATTAAAGGTTCGCAAATTAGCGGCGCGGCGACCCGGCCGTAGCTGGTAATTTTTCTGGTGCCAACCACGCTTATGCATAGTTCTTCAGGATTTTGCATTATCCCTCTATAATAAAGAATAAGAGGGAATTTGGGAATTTCCAAAAGCAGTCTTGGATAATTTATATCCTTAAAACTTAAAATTTTAATCTGTGCTTTAGCTAGTTTTTCCGCTTCCTGTTCAAGGTTCAGCTTGGTTTTAAATTCCAAGAAATTTTTTGCCAGACTCTCATCAATTCCGGTTTTTATAAGCTCTTTTAAATCCGCGTTGAAAGCGGATTTAAAATCATCAAAATAATTGGTCAGCAAGGCTAAGCGCGCCGGGCCAAATTGGGGTAATATATTAAAGGCGTGAAGGTATAAGGAATCCTCAAAAACCATAATGAATTAAGGGTAATTTAAGTAAGGGTCTTGACAATAACCCCAAAAAGGTATATAATAACATATCAACTTGAAATTGTGTCCGCCATCCTGTCTGTAGGTTGCGAAATCAGATGTCATCCCTCCTATCATCTGGTATTAGCTTCAAGTAAAGGTTTGGAGCCGTCTGGCTTTTGCCTTTCACCTGCAGGTGGGGTAGCGGATATAAAAAACTTTTTTGAAAAGGACACCCTATAGGGTTTCCTTTTCAAGACTTATCCTTCCCACAAAGTTGCCTCAGGCACGGAATGAATCCGTTGCCCTCGGCTCTATAAATTAAATGCACACGGACAAAAAAGCCGTGTTTTTTTAATTTCCGATAAATTTTTCTATTTCCGCTTTTGCTTTCAAAAACACTTCGTCCTGAAGTTTTTTCATTTCTTCGTCGGAAAAATTTTGCAAGACAAAAGCGTCGGTTGGGGGAATGGATTTATCAGTTCTGGTTTCCACGCCAATTCTAAGCCGCGCAAAATCTTGCGTGCCTAAGTTGTCTATAATGCTTTGTACGCCGTTATGTCCCGCGGCAGAGGAGTTAACTGAGAGGCGCAGCTCCCCGAGCGGCAAATCCACTTCATCATGCACCACCAATAAATCTTTGGCAAAATCAAGTTTATAAAAATTGCAGATTACCTTCATGGCCTGGCCGGAATCATTCATGTAAGTTTGCGGCTTCATAAAAATTACCTTCTGGCCATTATTGCCCCAAGTAGCCATTTCCGATTTAAATTCATGGCTTGGGACGGCGGTAATAAATCCATCGTCCTGCAATAAATAATCCAACACCAAAAATCCCGCGTTATGGCGGGTGTATTTATATGTTTCTCCCGGATTTCCTAAGGCGACAATTAATTTCATATTATAGATTATACAAAAAATTTTAAGCTTTGTCTTTGCCTACTAATTTTAGGTTAATAGGGGTTCCGTAAAAATCGAGGAATTTGATAATGGAATTTTCCAGAAATTTGCGGAACTGGCTGGAAATAGCCGCCGGGTGGTTGACCAAAAGCTCAAACATGGGAGGATTGGTCGCTGTTTGTTTGAGGGAAAAGACTTTTGGTTTTTTTTGATCGCGCAAAAGTTTAGGCGGGTTTTTTTCCAAGACTTTTTTTAAAAATTCTTTTAAGGTTTCGTCATCAATCTGTTTTTGGCGTCTTTGGTAAATTGGTTCAATGGCGGCAATGGCTTCGCTAAGCCCGTCGCCGGTTTGGGCGGAGACGAAAAACAGCGGGCACATCCACAGAAACGGGAAATGGTGGGAAATGTAGTCGCGCACGCTTTGGTATTTATCGTCGAGATTTTTGGCTATGGAAGCGGTGTTTTCACCCAAGGTGCCGGCGGCTTTTTCTTTTGAAAGCAAATCGCATTTATTGGCCAAAATAATACAGCCTTTTTCCATATTGAAAATTTCCGAAGCCACGCGCTGGTCCTGTTTGGTAATTTCCTCATTGGCATCAAGCACAAACAGGCAGACATCGCTTTTGCGGATGGCTTTAAAGCTTTGAAAGCCGCTAAATATATCGGGTTGCTGTTGGCGAAATTCTTTTTTCTTTAATCCCGCGGTATCAATAAAAGTATAATTTATTCCGTTAATTTCCACGCGTTCATCTACCGCGGTGCGGGTAGTGCCCGGAACAGAGGAGACTACGGCGCGTTCCTGATTTAGAATTTTATTAAAAATGCTGGACTTGCCTACATTTGGTTTGCCGATAAGCGAGACCCCGATAGAAGTCGCATCATCGGTAAAACCTCTCCCCTGACCCCTCTCCAGGGGATTCCCCAAATTTTCATTCTGAAAATTCGGGGTACCCCTGTCCATGTTTTGGAGAGGGGAACTCGATATTGTAGATGCTATCGCGTCTAACAAATCACCTGTGCCTAAACCGGAAATGGCAGAAACGCCAAAAATATTTTTTATGCCTAAGGCTTTAAAATCTTCCAAACTTGCTTCCCGGGTTTTAGGCGAATCAAGTTTGTTTACCACCAATAGCAGGGGTTTTTTAATGCTGCGGAAATTTTTCAAGGTTGTTTGCGGCAATTGTCTGGCCGGCAGTTTGCCGTCCAGCACCAACAATAGAGCATCGGCTTGTTGCATGGCAACTTCAATCTGCTTGGTGACATTTTGGTTTAATTCGCTGTCTTGTGCTTGCTCCAGCCCCGCGGTGTCCACTAAAGTAAATTCTGCCCCGCCCCAGGCAATATCTACGTATTGCCTGTCGCGCGTAGTGCCGGCAACTTCGGAAGTTACAGCCAAAGGCCGCCCGGCAATTTTATTGAGCAGTGTGGATTTTCCCGCATTCGGCGGGCCGACAATGGCGATGAGAGGTAGATTGTTCATGAAGTCCTTGTCCCTGTCTTTACTAACTGCGAATGGGTGCCAATATGCCAATTTTTAGGCTCGTATTGGTTATTAGTAGTGAATAAAGGTTATTTTTTCTTGGTTGTCGACGTTGTGGTAGTAGTTGCGGATTTGGTGGATGTAGAGATTGGTGTGCTGGAGGTGTTAGTGCTTGTGGCCACTCTGGCTGGCGGAGGAATATAGGGTTTGGGGGCTGCTTCAACCGGAGCATTTAGCCCCAAAACCACAATTACATCCACTTTATTTCTATTCACGTTCACACCCGGAGGCGGCAAATCAACCTGGGTAGCTCTAAGTTCGTTGATAATAAATTCCGCCGTGGCTGGCTTGCTGCTTGCTTGGTAAATTACGGTCTGGGGCAAATTGTCTTTGCTGTAGTTTAATTCAAACACTATTAGCCCGGCATTGGTTAATTTTCTCATTGCAGTTTGGAAGGCGGCGTTGTTGCCGGTGGAACTGGCCAGCCAGACTATGCTTTTTTCCGAATTAATTTTTCCGATCGCAAAACTGTTTTTAAAATAGTTTTTTACGTCATCCTCGCTTTTGCAAGGAACCAAAACATAAGCGCCGTTAGAGGCTAATATTTCCGGGCAGACCAGCTTGGTTTCGGGATCCAAGCTCAAAGAAAAAATATTAATGTTTTTGCCTTTTAATAAATTGTTAATTCGGTAGAGTGAGCCGGGCGGTATGTTGGTATGGAAGTGGCTGGCAAAAACGGAAAGTAGCTGGTTTAAGGTGGAAGCATCTTTAATTAAGTTTAAACTAAAAACCTTTTGTTTAAAAGCTTCCAGGATTTTTTGCTGTCTAAGGCTCCGCGCAAAGTCCGAACCTTCCAGGCCTTCGGCGTGGCGGGAGCGGGCAAAAATCAGTGCGCGCGCGCCGTCCATATGCTCAGGGCCTTGGGTAAAGGTAATTGGCGGTAAAAATCCATAGCCAGAATTGGGGTATTGATAGTCGGTGAAAGTCCGGTCAATTTGGATGTCCAAGCCGCCAACCTGGTTAACCGCTTTTTCAAAGCCGGAAAAATCAATTACCGCAAAGTAGGGGACAGAAAGGCCGGAAATGTTTTCCACCACCTTCCTGCTCCAAGCGCCTGCTTCGTCCCAGTCTTTATGCTTTAATAAGCCATAAGCGAAGGCAGAGTTAATTTTGTCCTGGGAGCCTGATTGCGGCAGATTTACCAAATAATCCCGTGGGATGGAAGTTAGGGCCACCTCGCCAATATCCGGCCGGATTTGTGCCAGAATCATAGTATCGGTGAGGTTGGGGCCGTCGTGGCCTTCGCCGCCGATGCCTAAGAGCAGGATGTTAATTTGGCCCAAATCTTCGCCTATCAGTTTTTGGCTGTCGCCGCCGCCGCGGATTAGGTCGGAGAGCAGGGAAAAAAATGTGGTTTTTTGGCCAACAAAGATTTTTTGGGACAAATTGGTCGCTCTAAAGGCCAGGCCGGCGCCCAAGACAATGATTGTAGCGACTATCAGGGACAAAATAATTTTTAGCTTCCTCCGCGGATGGGCATTTTGCTTGAGTTTAAGCAAATTTAACTGCGTGTTGGCGGTAAAGGTATTATCTAAGGCAACTTTTTTAGGAGAGGCTTTATTTGCTGAATCAAGATTTTTCATAGTTCTGTTCAAAAAAAATAGCGCTTGCGCTTTTTGTTTAGTAGTCTAAATTATAACATTATTATCAGATACGAAAAAGGCGGGTTTGGGGGCTTGACCCCGTTAGAAAGTCTAAGTAAATTAAAGAGAGACGGAAGCTTTTGTTGGCTATTATTTTTTTACTTTCTAACGGGGTTGATTTTTTGGTATAAAGAGTGATATAGTTGTGCCAGTTGCCTAGTTTTTCAGCATTAAAGGGCGATTAGCTTCCCCCAGAGGCGGACAGGCAGTCCTGCCCCGTTAAATATTTATGGTCG
>JAJYWK010000069.1 GCA_021791515.1 bacterium
CAGGCGTTTGTTGATGAAGTATTTAGAGTATTTCAAAACGAACACCCCGACATTGAAATACAATACCTAAACGCCAACCCTGATGTTGATTCAATGATAAAAAGAGGGTTGGCAAACAAATAAAATTGCACAAAAACCCATCCAAGCGGATGGGTTTTTGTGGCAGACCCACTTTGGATGAGTGCCTATCCGCCCTTGGCGGGGAAAAACTTTAGTTAACAATAAGGTAATTAGGAAATTCTTCTAAGTTTATTACTTTTCTTCATATATGCGTACCATGCTTTTAGTAATATAAGGTTTAAGCCGCCGGTTAATGGATTGATGCGTAAGCAAATCCACTTTAGTATGCAAACTTGCTTCCAATTTGTCGTTCATTTCATTAAGCATAAAAATGCCAATCGGCTTTTTTAGAGTGACAATTAAATCCAAATCGCTTCCCGCCTTGGCTTCGCCTCTGGCAACACTGCCAAAAACATCAGCCCGAATTACACCGTATTGCCTAAAAATTGGCGCGATTTTTTTACTAATTTGAAAAAGTTTTGTACTCATAATAGATTCCTTTTACAGTAATAATTATAACAAAAGTAATTTGGTAGCGCTACGGGGAATCGAACCCCGATTTAGTGGATGAAAACCACTTGTCCTAACCATTAGACGATAGCGCCTTGTTTGTCAGTTAACTTTTGAAATTTTACCATAAACCGCCAAAATAATCAATATTTAAAGGTAATTTTTGTTTTAAGAACCAATGATGCTAAAATATTCATATGCTTAAAAAAATCTTCAAATTTCTAGGAATAACTTTAGCTATTTTGCTGGTTATTTTTTTAGTCTGGCAAAATTTAAAAAAACCGGCCCTTGTGGGCGATTGGCAGGAGCAGTTAAAAATTGCTTCCACCGCGGAATTTAAGGGCGACACGGTTGTTGTTCATAACGTCCGCAATTTCCGCTACTCCCCCACCGAGGCCGATATGCATCCGGGCTATTACGACCGCGCTTACGATTTAAACGCCATTAAAAAAGTTTGGTACGTGGCAGAACCGTTTAACGAAAATAAGGTGGCGGCCCACACCTTTTTATCCTTTGAATTCAACAACGGCGATTTTTTAAGCATCACCATAGAAGCCAGAAAAACCAAAGACCAGACTTTTAATATTTACAAAGGCATGATTCACACTTACCCGCTTATGTATATTGCCGCCGATGAGCGCGATGCCGTACTTCTTAGAGCCAACATTCGCCAAGATAAAGTTTATGTTTACCCGGTAAAATTTTCCAACCCCGAAAATGCCAGACTGCTCTTAACCGATATGCTAAATAAAATGAACGACTTGCTGGCACATCCGGCCTGGTACAATTCTTTTTGGTCCAACTGCACTTCCAGCATTGTATACCATGTAAACAAACTAAGCCCCGGCCGCGTTTCCATGCTCTCCTGGCAATTATGGCTTACGGCTTCGGCAGACGAACTGGCCTTAAAACACGGCCTGCTGGACACCAGCCTGACAATTGATGAAGCCAGAAAAAAATATTTTATTACCGATCGATCCATTCAGGCCGGCGATGCGCCAAATTACTCGCAA
This sequence comes from bacterium, assembly GCA_021791515.1. GTDB lineage: Bacteria > Patescibacteriota > Doudnabacteria > UBA920 > UBA920 > PALSA-1336. The sequence goes on from JAJYWK010000069.1 coordinate 1,584, forward strand.
TTAATTAGGCAATTTGACCAAAATTAACCTTTTGTGATGTTCTACTTCTACCTGCTCAGATGCAAAGACAAAAGCTTTTACTCTGGCAGTACAAACAATTTAAAAAAACGCGAGCTCCTGCACAATAGCGGAAAAGGTTCCAAATATGTAAGAAGCCGGGGCGGCGGGAAAATTGTCTACTTTGAAAAATTCCGCAGCCTCAAAAAGGCTTTACAAAGGGAAGCGGCAGTAAAAAATTGGCCGCGCATAAAAAAACAAAAATTGATTTCAATGCGCAAAAAGGTTAAAAATAAGCTATAAGAAAAACGAAAAAATCATGCCCAGTAATACAACTTCCAATATGTTCTTTTATGTGTACGTGCTAGAAAGTTTAAAAGATGGCGACAGGTACATCGGATATACTAAATACCTAAATCGGCGAATAAAAGAACATCAAAAAGGCTATAATTTTGCCACTAAATTTAGACTACCTTTTAAACTAGTTTATTTTGAAGGCTGCCTGAATGAAATAGACGCCAAGCGCCGCGAACATTACTTAAAAACCACCCAAAGTCGAAGATTTATAGGTTTACGATTAACACAATATACCAAGGCTAAAACGGCGCTTGGTATTGGAAGTTGATATACTGGGATGCACCCGATTGATTTTCTCTATTCTTTTTTTCAGCACTCCAAATACGCCCTGGTATTTTTAGGCTGTATTGTGGAAGGGCCGGTAGTAATGCTTACCGCAGGCTTTTTATTCCGCTTGGGCCAGTTTGAAATAGCGCCGCTTTATTTTGCGCTAATGGCCGGGGACTTAACGGCAGATATTGGCTGGTACGCTTTGGGCCGCTTTGGCGCCGCGCCGGTAATCTATCGTTTTGGAAAACTATTTAACATTACACCCGAAATAATCCAAAAAATTGAAAAACGCTTTAAAACTTACCAGAATAAAATTTTGTTCATTTCCAAAATCACCATGGGTTTTGGCTTTGCCTTAGCCACGCTGATTGTAGCTGGCCTCTTAAAAATTAACTTTAAAAAATACGTGGTGTTTAATTTTTTAGGCGGGTTTATTTGGACCGCTTTTTTGCTTACAGTAGGCTATTTTTTTGGCAACCTCTATACCTTTGTGCCGGATTCGCTTAAGTGGGCATTTTTGATTATTGCGGCGGCGCTGATTATTTACGTTCTGTGGGCCATAAACCGCTATTTAGTTAAAACGGAAATCTAAGGACGCGGAAAACTCGCGGAAACTACTGCAAACGCGGAAGCACGCGGAAACTAAACGAAATAACTTTACTAATATGACAATTAAAAATAAATTAATTCTTGCCATTGAAACCAGCTGCGACGAAACAGCCGCGGCAGTTTTGGAATTGCGCGATGATAAAATAAAAACTTTATCTTCAGTCGTCAAATCTCAAATTTCAATTCATAAATCATTTGGCGGAGTGGTGCCTGAAGCCGCGGCGCGCGCGCATGTAAAATATATCCGCCCGGTGGTTGAACAAGCCC
>JAJYWK010000060.1 GCA_021791515.1 bacterium
TTGCCACTTGTCGCTTGGAGGACAGGAATTGGCAACCACATAATCGGCAACGGTAATTCTGTCTGCCGCGAGCATGACCATTCTTCTTAACCTTTACAGAACTGCAATTTGGGCATTTTTTTAACCAGCATACTTAAGTAAGTTAATCATTATACTTTAAGTATGGCAGAAAGTGCCGAAATCAGCATTACATATTTTCCATTAACCCTAAATCGCAGATACGCAGATGAATTAGATTATACAGATAAAAACCACCCTCGCGGGTGGTTTTAGCTTATACTTTTATTATCTCAAGTTCAGTATAGTGTTGTCTGTTGCCTGACTTTCTGCGGTATTTGCTTTTGGCGCGGTATTTTAGAACGTGGATTTTTTTGCTTCTGCCCTGTTTTAGCGCTTTGGCTTCTACAGTGGCTCCGGTCAAAAAAGGTTTGCCGAATTTTGCATCGGTACCGCTGGAAGTAAATAAGACTTTGTCAAAAGTTATAGTCTTGCCGGCTTCGACATTTAGTTTTTCCACCTGGATTTTGCTGCCTTTGGTAACAAGATACTGTTTTCCGCCGGTTTCAATGATTGCCAACATAAATTGTAAGATTTAGGGTTTAAGATTTAAGATGTAAAACGACTCATCAATTCTATCATTTTTTGTAATTTTCGTCAACGGGCCTATTCTCACCGTAATCAAACAAATCCGGCACGTGGGGGTGCTGTTTTTTGTAAATCATCACCACGGTAATGGCCAAAGCCAGCATCACAAAAAATAAAATTATCAGGGCGATTAATTTCCCCATGCTTTGCAAAAACACGGCCGTTCCGCCAAAAATGGCCGAAATCCCGTACAGCACCAAAACCGCCTGGCGCTGGGAAAGGCCAATATCCAATAATCTAAAATGCAAATGCCTCCTGTCGCCCCTAAAAGGGCTGTTTTTGTACCACATTCTTCTTACAATCACCCAGGCTAAGTCCAATATCGGGATGCCCATAACCAGCAGGGCTGTGGCGATTTTGGCGCCTAAAATTACTGAAAGCACGCCTAAAGAAAAACCAATAAATGTGCTGCCGCTCTCGCCCAAAAAAATGGAGGCCGGATTAAACGCGTAAATTAAGTATCCAGCCAGACTGCCTGCGAAAATAATTGCCAAAGACGCGGTTTCCGGCTGGTTTAATTTTGGCATTAAAGATAAGGCAAACATGGTAAGTCCGCCAATCAGTCCAATGCCGGAGCAAAGACCGTCTAGCCCGTCCAAGATTTTAGTGGTAAAAGCCATCCCCATTATCCATAACCAGATAAAGACCGCGGATAAGGGAATGGAGAAGAGTGAATAATCAAGAGAAATTGGATTGCCAAATGGGTTGGAAAGAAATTTAATGCCCACGCCAATCCCCGACCAAACGATTATTAATGAGGCAAGCGCCGGAAACAGCCAATCTATTTTTGGCGGTAAATTGTATTTATCGTCCAGAATTCCGCCAAGCATCAAAACCAGCCCGCCGAAAAGAAAACCGGCAAAAAATTTTATCGGTATAATTTGAAGATTTGGGCCGCCGAATTTTAAATAAAGCAGGACTCCAATCAAAAAGCTTAAAAACACTGCCACGCCGCCGAGCAAAGGAATCGGCTGGTCGTGAAGCTTGCGCGGGCTTTTGGGGATGTCAATTATTTTAAAATGAATCGCCAGCTTGCGCACCAAAGGAGTAATAGCGGCGGCGAGGACAAAGGAAATTAAAAAATAGAAAAGATAAATCATAAGCCTTCAGGATATAGTAATTTTAGCATTCTTTTTCGTTCGGTTTGGTATTTTGCGCTTGAATAATAGGCCTCTTTTGCAGGCGTCAGAAAACCAGATGCGTTATGTTCATTTATGATGTCTATTGCGGCCTGATTTTCTTTGTATAGCTTTGCAATTGATTCATCTTGTTTAATCCCGGAATTTGGATGCAAAGTTTCCATGTTTTCAACGATTCCCGTTACAATTTCGTTTGGTGGGTAAATTGGAATTAGTTTACTCTTCAACTCCGGTTGATTGACTTTTAAAACTTGGGTTTCAGAAATCTGTGTTAAAGAGGCTCCTTTAATTTCGAACACATTGTCAGCGAGGTCGTTCGGGTCATCTGTGACATTTCCCGCGTCCGCGCAAAAAGTTCTGCCGTCCGAAGTTTCTAAAATACTCATTACATGGAAAGCCGGGTTGGCATAATAAAATTTAATATTTGCTTTTTCCATCAGTCGTCCTGCAATCATTGTTTGTCCAACACAGTTAATTTTCCGTGTTTCAGCAATAGTTTTTGGGAAGGAACCACATTTCATCGGTGGAAGTTGTTTAAGCTGTATAATAATTCCACTGATAAACTTAAGCTCTAAATCCGTGCGTTTTATTGGATCCAATTCCTGCTTCAGGTCCGTAAGCAGATTTTCGTCGACAATTAAACCTAAAGCTTGGATGGTTTTGTCAATTTCCGGTTTTAATGATTCATAAAGCCGACTTTTAATTTCCTCCGCGCTGTCATAAGGAGAGAGTTGTTTCGGTTCCCCGCCAACAAGATTTTGCCAAACATTTTGCAAAGCTAAAAGCATTTCCTGTTTTTTTGTTTCTAATTCCGATAAATTTGGCATTGATTAGTAATTAGAGATTAGTTATTCGACATTAGCTGATTTCATTTCCTTCATGGTGAGTCCAGTATTCTCCCCTTTTCGAGCCTTTGGCGTGATCCAAAATTCAAGATATTTGCCAAACATTAAACGGGTTTGGGCTTCCACGGCCGGCAAACTGCCGAATACTACCGAAGACAGGGGCACTAAAAACCATTGCAAATACATCATAACCGAGCGCCAGGCGCTGTATTTTTTCGGACGCGGAGGCAATAAAATCAAATTAATGTAAACGCTAAAAATCAAAAACAGCGTGGCAATGGTCATTA
>JAJYWK010000005.1 GCA_021791515.1 bacterium
CGAAGGAGGGGTTAAGGGAGGTTTGGCCTCAAATAAAAACTTTATCTTCAGTCGTCAAATCTCAAATTTCAATTCATAAATCATTTGGCGGAGTGGTGCCTGAAGCCGCGGCGCGCGCGCATGTAAAATATATCCGCCCGGTGGTTGAACAAGCCCTTAGCGCTAGCCGCTTAGCCCTTAGCACTATTGACTACATCGCAGTTACTCATGGACCCGGGCTTTTACCTTCCCTGCTGGTTGGCGTGGAATTTGCCAAAGCGCTTTCGTTCGCTACCGGCAAACCGCTAATTCCGGTTAATCATATGCTGGGGCATTTGTATTCGCCATTCGGCAAAATCGGTGTATCGGCGAGTCGGCATATCGGAAGTTTATTCCCGATGATAAGCTTGATAGTCAGCGGTGGACACACGATGATTGTTCTGCAAAAAAATATTAAAAATTACAAGGTGTTGGGCCAAACTGTGGACGACGCGGCTGGCGAAGCGTTTGATAAAGTCGCTAAAATGCTTAATCTTCCCTACCCCGGCGGACCCGAAGTAAGCAGATTGGCTGCCGACGGAAATCCTAAAGCGATAAATTTTCCCCGGCCAATGATTAACGATAAAAGCTATAATTTTTCTTTTTCCGGCCTGAAAACCGCGGTACTGTACTATCTTAGGGCTAAGGGACAAGGGCTAGGGGCTAAGTCTAACAGTCTTAGCCCTACACGCTTAGCCCTTAGCGCTAAAGCCGATATCTGTGCTTCCTTCCAGCAAGCGGCTGTGGATGTGCTTGTAGCCAAAACTTTCCGCGCGGTTAAAGAATTTAAAGCCAAATCCGTATCCCTTTCCGGCGGCGTGGCGGCCAATGCTCTACTTAGAAACAAGCTACAAGCTACCTGCCTCGCCGGCAGGCAGGCAAGCCGCGAGCTACAAGCTAACTTTTTTGCTCCGGCAAAAAATTTATGCACCGACAACGCGGAAATGATTGGCCTGGCCGCCGCCTTTATGCTCAAAAACGGCTTTAAGCCCAAAAGCTATAAAACCATAAAAGCCAACCCAAATTTGCAATTATGAAAATTTATAGATATAATAAAATTGATGAAAAAAATTGCCAAAAAATCCAATAAAAATAACAAATTTAAAACCTTAGAAGAAAAGGTGGATTTCATTGTGCATTTTTTACAAACTCAGGTAGTCACTAAAGATTATTTATGCGAATTTACGGCTGACTTTGCCAGAAAATCAGATATCGTAAAAGTTCAAAATCAGATCGACAGCCTAGCCAAACAAATAAAGGACTATCATCAAGAAATGATTGCATTGGTTCACAGGGTGGAACGTATGGAAATGTGGATTAAAAAGGCTTCGGTAAAATTAGGAATACCTTACAGCCTATGATAAAATCCAATCTACAATTTATGATAAGCTTCTCTTCTTCCTCCTCTACCGGCTTGCGAGCTTGGTGATTTTGAAGTAATTTAATTTCAAAAATCCGGGCTCGCAGAGCCGGATTTTTTGTTTGTTGTCTGCCATTGCGAGGAGTCAGACGACGAAGCAATCTTTTTTGTTCTTTGATGATTGTTGTGAGGGCAGTCATGAGGGAACAAGAGTCCCCCAAATCCGAGGAGGAAAGCGGTATGATAACCGTGGTCCATTTTCAAAGCTTATCGGCGGCGGATAATTCCGGTCTGCCCAACCCCAAGTCTACGATCTATCGCAACGACGGAGCGGTGCTCTTCGTCTACGATAGCGAACCGCCTCAAGCCAAAGGACATCCCAGGCTTTCGTTTCAAGACGACCTGAGGAGCTTAGTCACAAACGCTTTCCAACAAAAAGGTTGGAATGGCATCACCGCGTTGCATCAAGCGACCTTGGAGGTCGCTGCCGCCCATGTGGCATAACAATGCCGCGCCGCCACGGCCGAGGACTCCTAATCGGAGCCCTCGGCCGCACCACTTGCTAATCACTAATCACTATATTATACTACATTTAAGCTTATATTCCGGCTGTCACCGGAATGTCCGCCATCTGGCGGAAGCGCTAGAAGAAAATCATCAAACGATGATATGTAGAACTAGCCGGAGATCTCCCGTTAAAGAGATAAAAGCAAGAATTACGTAATTAATTACGTAATTAAATCAAGATGGTACCCCCCGCCACGGCGGGGTCTTGAACACCTGATTTAGGTGTTTTAATTTTATGCAAAACATCAGTTCTAAAATTTTAAAACAACTCCGACTGCCCCGGCCCAATTCCCGCAAAAGGGACAATGGACGGCTGTTAATTATTGCCGGGAGCGATAAATATTTCGGCGCGCTGGTTTATGCCATTAAAGCCGCCTCAAGAATTGTTGATTTGGTGTATGTTTTGACAACACCAAATAACAAAAAACTGATTGAAAAACTAAAACTCAAGACCGGGGAGTTTATGCCCATAGATTCTTCCTTGTTATTCTCTCCAATACATGGAGAGATGCCCCGAGCGAAGTCGAGGGGCAGAGAGGTTAATAAAAAATCTGATTGGGATTGCATTCTCATCGGCCCCGGCATGGGCATATCAACTCGCACAAAAAACTTAGTTCGCCGAGTTTTAATTTCCAAAACCAAGGCCGTGCTGGACGCTGACGCACTTAATGTTCTTGACGATAAAATGAAAAAATTATTGTCTCCTCTCCATATCCTCACTCCGCATCACCGCGAATTTAAACGCTTATTCAACCTTGCGCCAACCGCCGAAAATGCCAAGGCAATGGCAAAAAAGTATCATTGTAGCATTATGCTAAAAGGGCCGGTGGATGTTATTGCCGCCTTTGATGGAAAAATTGCTTTAAATAAGACCGGAAATGCGGGGCTAACCAAAGGCGGCACCGGCGATGTGCTGGCGGGATTGATTGCGGCATTCTATACTACAAATGATTCATATACATCCGCCGCCGCAGGCGTATATCTTAATTGCAAAGCCGGCGACGAGCTGTACAAAAAAGTCGGCACATTTTACAATGCCGAAGATTTAGTGGAGCAGATTCCGAAGACTTTGCACTGGTTGATAAAAAGGAATAAATAATAACAAGTAATATCTATTTCTTTTATGACTGCAACCATTCATTTAATCATTATTTTATGCGTGTGGTCTTCACCTTTTTGGCTTAATTGGAAAATCATTATTATTCTCTATGGGTTGTATTTGTTACAAAATATTGTCTTCGGGCGCTGCGTGCTATCTCTTTTACAATTTGGCAACAAGACGGAAAGTTTTTATTCTTATTACTTGCATAAATTAGGTTTCCAGTGGCAGACAAAAACAATTAATTTTACAGTCGATTATATAATTCCACCCTTGTTGATATTATCAGCATTAATCGTCCAAAAAATAATAAAACTATGAACGAACTATCAAAAGCATACAACCACGCCGAGGTGGAAGATAAAATTTATAAACTCTGGATAGATTCCGGCTATTTTAATCCGGACAACTTGCCCAATGCGGAAAAAAGAGAGCCCTTTACCATTATTATGCCCCCGCCAAATGTAACCGGAACTCTGCATATTGGCCACGCGCTCTTTGCCACCATTCAGGATATTCTAACCCGCTTTAAACGCATGCAGGGCAAAAAAGCCCTATGGCTTCCCGGCACAGACCACGCGGCCATTGCCACCCAATCCAAAGTGGAAGCCGAGCTTTACAAAAAAGAGAAAAAAACGCGATTTGATTTTTCCAGGGAAGAATTCCTAAAAATGGTGGAAGATTACGCGCAGCAAAGCCACGATACCATAATTAGCCAACTTAAACGCCTGGGCGCGTCTGCGGATTGGAGCCGCGAGGCTTACACGCTGGATGAACCGCGCACCTTGGCAGTACGCACGGCTTTTAAAACGATGTACGATGACGGCATTATTTACCGCGGCGCGCGCATTGTTAACTGGGATCCAAAACTCAAAACCACAGTGAGCGATGACGAAATAGAATACAAACAACAAACCGACCCGTTCTTTCATTTTAAGTACGGCCCTTTTGAGATTGGCACCGTGCGTCCCGAAACCAAGTTCGGCGACAAATACGTGGTAATGCATCCGGACGATAAAAGATACCAAAATTACAAGCACGGGCAAAAAATTGAGCTGGAGTGGATTAATGGGCCGCTTACTGCCACGGTAATTAAAGACGAAGCCGCGGATATGGAATTTGGAAGCGGAGTCATGACCATAACTCCGGCGCACTCAGCCATTGACTTTGAAATTGCCAAACGGCACGGCCTGGACATAGAACAAATTATAGATGACCGCGGAATCCTTTTGCCCATTGCCGGGGAATTTGCCGGCCAGCATATTAAAAAAGCGCGCGCGCTGATTGTTGAAAAATTGCAAAAAAAAGGCCTTTTGGTTAAAACAGACGAAGGCTATATCCATAACGTAGCTACCAACTCCCGCGGTGGGGGCATAATTGAACCCCAAATTAAAGAACAATGGTTTATAGATGTAAACCGCGAATTTCCCATGCGCCATTCGGAAATTGCCGGAATTAAGAGCGGACAAATGGTTACTTTAAAACAATTAATGCGCCACGTGGTACAAGAAGGTTTAATTAAAATCATCCCCGAGCATTTTGAAAAAATCTATTTTCATTGGATTGATAATTTACGCGACTGGTGCATTAGCCGCCAAATTTGGTACGGCCACCAGATTCCGGTTTGGTACCGCGCCTCTTTGCCCTCCCCAGGAGTTGGGGAGGGATCAAGGGAGAGGTCGGATAACCAGGAAATCTATTGCGACATTACTCCTCCTAAAGGCGAAGGCTGGACTCAAGATACGGACACATTGGATACTTGGTTTTCAAGTGGCCTTTGGACATTCTCTACCCTTGGCTGGCCTATTGAAAAAACCATAGATTTTGACCACAAACTGGTTGATCTGGTAAAAACCGGATCAAAAATAAAAACCTACCGTCTAACCAACAAACAGGTGGCAGTAGGAGAAACAGTAACCACTCATAACTCACAAAGTGGTCAACTGTTCGGCTATCTTAAAATCAAATCGGTCAAACAAATGACTTTAGGTGAAATTGACTTGAAGACCGATGGACATGAAAAGTATACTGATCAGCAGGAATTTTTTAACACCTTCAGAAACTACTATCCCGCTTTGGATGTTTCCGCAAACAGTCCGGTATGGATTTACGATTTTGAATATAAAAACCAACCGGACTTAAACCTTTACCATCCGACTGACGTAATGGAAACTGGCTATGATATTCTATTCTTTTGGGTTGCCAGAATGATTTTAATGACCACTTACCACACCGGACAAATTCCTTTTAAAACTGTGTATTTGCATGGACTTGTCCGCGACAAAGACCGGCAAAAAATGAGTAAGAGTAAGGGTAATGTCATTGATCCTTTGGGGGTAATTGATACTTATGGCACAGACGCTTTACGGTTTGCTTTAATTTTTTCTACGGCTGCTGGAAATGATATTCCACTTTCAGAAGACAAAATCAAAGGCATGAAGCATTTTGCCAACAAGCTTTGGAACATCAGCCGGTATATTTTAATGAATTTACCAGCAAATACCAAATTACAAATACCAAATCTCAAACCAGAACCAAAAACAGAAGCTGATAAAGAAATTTTATCCAAATTGGATGCTGTAATAAAATCAGCCACAAAAAATTTAGACGATTTTCATTTACACGAAGCTGCGCAGGAAATTTACCAATTTGCCTGGCACGAATTTGCGGATGTTTACATTGAAGCCTCCAAAAAACAATTAGCGGATACGGAAACCAAACAAAACACTGAAGCTATCTTACTTCACTGTTTAATTGCTATCTTAAAACTCCTTCATCCGTTTATGCCCTTTGTAACCGAAGAACTATGGGGTAAACTTCACCCAGTTAAATCCGGCAAAGCCGGTCAGCCTTCGGCTGAATTTAACGGGGTAAAGGAAGAAAAATTGGTAAAAAATGACGACTTACTAATAGTGCAAGACTGGCCCAAATAATATTTTTAAATTAAATTTAATTTATGGAACAAGAACCAAAATACGCGCCATCTGCAGCCGAGATGCATGATTACATTAACAGCCTGGACGGTAGTTTAAAAACCGGCCCGCTTGAAGGTGCTGGCTGGTTTGTGACTATGACCAGCAACGAGCAAGGCAGTAATAACCCCACCGTAACGCTTTCAAAAAAAGACGAAAGAGGCGGCCTTACTCACCGCACCGTTCCCTGGCAGGAATTTAAATCCTGGCAATCTTAAAAACAATAAAACAATGGGCATCATTGCATAGCGCAATGATGCCCATTGTTTTTCCTATCTGCTGCATACTTGCTACTTACTGCTTGCTGTTATACGCTTCCACTCCCCTTCTTAAGACTTCCATCGCCTGTTTTAAATCTTTAGTATTAAGCACATAAGCAATGCGGATTTGGTCTAGACCTTTATTGGGACTAATGTAAAAATCGCGCATGGGAGTAACCATCACGGTCTTATTTTGATATTGGAATTTGCTAATCATAAACTTTACAAAATCCTCGGCGTCTTTCACCGGCAAGCCCACGGCCTGGTAAAACGCGCCCATGGCAGGCTTAAACACCGCGCCTTTTATTTTTTGCAAGCCCCCAGCAACCACTTTTTGCCGGGACTTATATTCTTTAACAATTTTATTAACGTAAGATGAACTGCTGGAAAGCAGCGGCACTGTGGCAAGCTGTTCTATGGTGCCGGCAGAAAGCCTGGCCTGCGCAAATTTCAATATGGTTTGCATTACTTCCTTGTTATAGCTGGCCACACAGCCAATCCGCGCGCCGGGCATAGAAAATCTTTTGCTCACGCTGTCGCACATTACAATATGTTCGCGGGCGTCCTTTCTGGTTAAAAGACAATTCGGTTTCTTCCCGTCAAAGCGGATTTCGCGATAGGTCTCGTCGGAAATAATAAACAGGTTGTGCTTTTTGGCGAGCTTAACAATTGCATCCAGCTCTTTTTCCGACCATAACTTGCCTGTCGGATTGTCGGGGTTAATTACCACAACCGCTTTGGTTTTCTTGGTTATTTTCCGCTCAATAACAGATGCATCCGGCAAAGCGAAATTTTTCTCAATCGGCAAAGTTATTGGCACTAATTTAATTCCGCACATTACGGAAAAAGATTTATAGGAAGTATAAAGCGGCTCAAAAACCAAAACTTCATCGCCCACATCCGCCACAGCCTGCAAGGCCAGCATAATGGCCTCGGCGCAGCCCACCGTTGGCAGCATTTCATTAAGCTCTAGCTTTACCCCAAACTGCCTGTAATATTTTTGCCAGGCCAGCATGTGTGTTTTAATTCCAGGACTCGGCGCGTAGCCCAAAGTTTCGGTAGGAAATTTTTTGACAATGTTAAAAAATTCCCTGGGCGGTTCTAAATCGGGATCTCCCACATTAAGACGAAAAACCTTAATACCCTTGGCCTCGGTAGCCTGCAGTAAGGGTAAAAACTTGCGGATTGGGGAGGCAATCACATTTTGCCCGCGTTTGGAAACTTGGAGTTTTGGCATCATTTTTATAATTATTAATTATATGATATTATCATACTTTTATTATATCATATCTCCTAACAAAAATCCCCTCCCCAAGTTCACGGGGAAGGGATTTTATTAATCTGATTTATTCTGTCAGTTCGGCTTCCACGACCGGCTCACTACTGCCGATTTCCAGCTGCAAATTCTGCTTGGCAATATCATCGCTAAAACCCGTGCCGGCAGGAATGAGTTTACCAATAATCACATTTTCTTTTAAGCCCCTTAAGTAATCTGTTTTGCCGGTAACGGCCGCTTCAATTAGCACGCGGGTGGTTTCCTGGAAAGAAGCCGCGGCCAAGAATGAATCCGTGTTTAAAGAAACCTTGGTAATGCCCATCAAAAGCTGCTCGCCTATAACCGGCCTTTTACCAGCCGTTTTTAGCTGTTCGTTTATTACCTGCAGTTTGGCTTTATCCGCAATTTCACCCACTACCAATTGTGAATCGCCGGAATCGGAAATCCGCACTTTGGAAAACATTTGTTTGACTATTACTTCAATATGCTTGTCGTGGATATTTTGCCCTTGGGAAACATAAATATCCTGCACTTCCTTAACTACATATTTCTGCGCCGCTTCTGTGCCTTTTAACTGCATAATCTGGTTGGGGCTTAAATTGCCTTCGGTTAAAGCCTGGCCTTTGGTCACCAAGTCTTGGTCTTTCACCGTTAACGACAAAGACGCGGGGATAATATATTCTTTTACCTGGTCGCCCTCGTGCACAACAATAATTTTATTCTTCTCAAGCCGCACCAAGCCGGCCAATTTGGCTTTAATCGCCTTTCCGGCTTCATCTATGTACAGCGTCTCGCCCGCTTCCACTTTACTGCCGTCTTTAATCGCGGATTGATGATTGCCTAAATCATAAACATCCTTGGTTACATCCGCGCCCTGGATGCGCACAATGTATTCTTTGTTATTCGGCTTGGCCACGTACACCTGGCCGTCAATTTCCGTAACAAACGCCATACCTTTTGGCTCTCTGGCTTCAAACAATTCTTCCACCCGAGGAAGACCTTGAGTAATATCTTTAACAGAGGCGCTGCCGCCGGTATGGAAAGTTCTCATGGTCAACTGAGTGCCCGGTTCTCCAATGGCCTGGGCAGCCACAATCCCCACAGCCGCGCCCAGGCGCACCATGTCGTTAAAGCCCAAGTCATAACCATAGCACAGCCGGCAAATACCGCGTGAAAGCTTGCACTTTAAGACAGAGCGGCATTTAACTTCCTCAATGCCCGCATCCATAATTTGCTTGGCCTGAATATCATCTATCCCCTGATTTTTGCCGACAATTATTTTGCCTTTGGCATTTATTACATCTTCTGCCGCCACGCGGCCGAACAGACGGCGGTCAAACGGCTTGTTCATTTTTTGGCTATCAGCCAAAGTAATATAGTCAAAATCTTCGGTACCGCAATCTTCGCTGTTAACCACAATGTCCTGGGCTACGTCTACCAAACGGCGGGTCAAATAACCGGCGTCCGCGGTTCTAAGGGCGGTGTCCGACATTCCTTTACGGGAGCCGTGAGTGGAAATAAAATATTCCAGCACGTTTAACCCTTCCTTAAAGCTTCCCTTTACCGGCAATTCAATAACCGAGCCGGCAGGGTTAACCACCAGGCCTTTCATGCCGGACATTTGGGTCACCTGGGAAAAACTTCCTCGCGCGCCGCTGGACACATAATAATTTACCGGACCGTATTCAGTAACCGTGTGAGTAACGTCTTTAGCCACTTTTTCCGAGACATCAGCCCAAATTTCCACCACGCGGTTATAACGTTCATCTTCGGTCAAGAGTCCTTCACGATGCTGTTGATAGGTGGCCTCTACTTCCCCGTCCGCGGTTTTTAGCATTGCGTGCTTGCTCTGCGGCACCACCAAATCATCCATTCCCCAGGACAGCCCCGAACGCTTCATATAATAAAAACCCGTGCGCTTGATTTCATCAATCAACTCCGCGGTCTTTTCATTGCCCAAAAGCCGATGCGCCTCGCGCACCAAGCTTTGGAGCTTCTTTTTGTCAAAGTTGTCATTTCTAAACCCGAGCTCTTTGGGTACAACCTTATTGAAGATTAAACGGCCGACAGAAGTCTCTGCCATCTCGCCTGAATCCAACCGCACTTTTACTTTGGCCTGAATGTGCACAAAGCCGTTATTGTAAGCCAAAATGGCTTCCGAAGGCGAAGAGAAAACTTTGCCCGTGCCTTTTACGCCGTCCCGCAGCCGGGTAATGTAATAACAGCCCACCACCACATCCTTGTCCGGAGTCATAACCGGATCGCCGGACGCGGGCTTTAGCAAGTTGTGCGCGGAAACCATAATTTCCCTAGCTTCCCTTTGCGCGGCTTCGGTTAAAGGCACGTGCACGGCCATTTGGTCGCCGTCAAAGTCCGCGTTAAAAGCCGCGCACACCATCGGATGCAGTTGAATAGCTTTTCCTTCAATCAGAACCGGCTGGAAAGCCTGAAAACCAAGTCTGTGCAAAGTCGGCGCGCGGTTTAAAAGCACATAATGGTCTTTGGTAACCTCTTCCAAAATATCGTAAACTTCGGTGCGGCCCTGTTCAATAAGACGGTTGGCTGACCTAACGTTATGCGCGTATTCGCGGCCGATAAGTTTGGAAATTACAAACGGTTTAAATAATTCCAGCGCCATAAATTTTGGCAGACCGCACTGGTGAAGCTTTAAGTGCGGACCCACCACAATCACGCTGCGGCCGGAATAATCCACGCGTTTTCCAAGCAAGTTTTGGCGGAATCGGCCCTGCTTGCCTTTAAGCATGTCGGCTAAGGAGCGCAGTTTGCGTTTTTGGCCGGTTGAAGCCGTAACTTCTTTGCCGTGGCGGATGCTGTTATCTATTAACGCATCCACTGCTTCCTGCAACATGCGTTTTTCGTTGCGGGTAATAACTTCCGGGGCTTTAATTTCCAAAAGTTTCTTTAAGCGGTTATTGCGGTTAATTACCCGGCGGTATAAATCGTTTAAGTCCGAGGCCGCGAACCGGCCGCCGTCTAACTGTACCATTGGCCGCAAATCCGGCGGAATAACCGGCAGTTGGGTAATTAACATCCACTCCGGACGAAGCCCAGAATTGATTAAGGATTTTATTAATTTTAAGCGCTTTAGCACTTTTCTTTGCGCCTGGCCTTCCACATTGGGCAGTTGGGTTTCCAAATCTTTGGCCAGATTTTCCAAATTGATTTCTTCAAGCAGGCCCTTGATGCCCTCGGCGCCGATGCCGGCGGTAAACACCGGGCCATACTTAAGCGACAAGTCGCGGTATTGCAACTCAGAAATAATTTGCTGTTTTTTAATGGATTTTAACTCCTGCTTAGCCTGATCCCGAATGCTCTCCAAACCTTCCAGCTCCTTGCTCCAGGCATCTTTTAGCCGGGTGGTTTCCGCGTCAATCTCCGCTTGCAAAACGTCCGGGTCTTTACTGCCGCCGGCTTTATGCATGGCGCTTTGGCCTTTGGCAATCAAAGTTTCAAACCGGTCTTCAATTTCTTTTCTCTTAATCTTAAATTCCCGTTCAATCTGCTCTACTGTGGCAAGCCTGGCTTCTTCATCCACGGAAGTGATAATATAAGCGGCAAAATAGCAGACTTTTTCCAAATCCATTACGCCCAAATCTAAAATTAAGCCAAGCCGCGAAGGCACGCCGCGCAAAAACCAAATATGTGCCACCGGTACGGCCAGCTTAATGTGGCCCATGCGCTCGCGCCTCACGCTGGATTTTGTAACTTCCACGCCGCATTTATCGCAAACAATCCCCTTATAGCGGATGCGCTTGTATTTGCCGCAGTAACACTCCCAATCTTTAATGGGACCAAAAATCTTTTCGTCGAACAAGCCGTCCTTTTCCGGACGCTGAGTTCTGTAGTTAATGGTCTCCGGCTTGGTAACTTCCCCGTGCGACCAGCTTAAAATTGTGTCGGGGGAAGCAAGCTTCAGTCTTACGCCTTTAAAATCTTCTGTTTGAGTGAACATAATAGATTTATTCCTTTTAGACCTCCCCTCTCCAAGACCTGGAGAGGGGCCGGGGGAGAGGTTGATAAAAGATTAATTAAAATTAACAAATTGGATAAAAATTTATTGTGTCATTCCGAGCGAGCCTGTCTGCCGGCAGGGAATCGCTTAAGCTTAATTTATCGATAAGAGATCCTTCCGCTTCGCCCCGCTTAGCGGGGCTTCGGTCAGGATGGCATACTTATTTCTGTGGGCATCTGTAATGCAATTTTTCTGCCCGCCCGCAACGACTTCGTCGTAGCGAAGTCGGGCGGGTAGTTCTGTAGCTATTTCCCTTTCTTATCTTTCTTCTTTTTCTCTTTCTTCGGTTCGTCTTCAAACAGAGAACGTTCCTGGGCCAAAGGCATTACTTCATGCTGCGGCAGGCCCGGTACTACAATTTCCGGCTCTTCAGCCGCGGAATTCACCTGTCCGTCTTTGCCAAGCAGCTCAACATCCAAACCAAGCGACTGAAGTTCCTTAACCAACACCCTAAAACTTTCAGGGATGTTGGGCTTTTTAATGGGCTCGCCTTTGACAATCGCTTCATAAGTTTTACTGCGGCCGACTACGTCATCGGATTTGATGGTCAACATTTCCTGCAGCATGTGCGCCGCGCCATAGCCTTCCAAAGCCCAAACTTCCATTTCTCCGAAGCGCTGGCCGCCGAACTGAGCTTTTCCGCCCAAGGGCTGCTGGGTAATCAAGCTGTATGGGCCGGTTGAGCGCGCGTGCATTTTATCATCAACAAGGTGGTGAAGTTTTAAAATATACATTACGCCGACCGTGACTTTTTCATCAAACGGTTCGCCGGTCTTGCCGTCGTAAAGCGTCACTTTGCCATCCTCTTGGATGCCGGCTTTCCGCAATTCTTCTTTAATATTTTTTTCCGAAATACCGTCCAATACCGGAGTGGCCACTTTATAATCCTGCAAAAGCGCGGCCATACCCAAATGCGTTTCCAAAATCTGCCCCAAATTCATACGGGAAACCACACCCAAAGGATTAAGCACAATATCCACGGGGCGTCCGTCGGCCATAAATGGCAAGTCTTCCACGGGAATAATTTTGGAAATTACGCCCTTGTTGCCGTGCCGGCCGGCCATTTTATCGCCAACCTGCACTTTTCTCAAGACCGCCACGGAAACCTGGATAGAGCGAATGACCCCGGAAGGCAGTTTGTCGCCGGCATCGCGGCTGAATTCCCGGATGTTTACCACTTTTCCGTACTCGCCGTGCGGCAAAGTTAAGGAGGTATCTTTAACGTCGCGGGATTTTTCACCAAAAATTACGCGAAGCAATTTTTCTTCCGCGGTTAAATCCGTCTCGCCTTTTGGCGTAATTTTGCCAACCAAAATATCCCCGGCTTTTACCTGCGCGCCTATGCGAATTACGCCGGTTTCATCCAGGTCTTTTAATTTTTCCTCGCCGACGTTGGGAATATCGCGCGTGACCTGTTCGGGACCCAATTTGGTATCACGCACGTCTATTTTAAAATCATCAATGTGAATGGAGGAATAGCGGTCCTGCTGCACCACGCGCTCGGAAATTAAAATCGCGTCTTCGTAGTTGCCGCCTTCCCAGGATAAAAACGCCACCAGCACGTTCTGGCCCAAAGCCAATTCCCCGCCTTCGGTAGACGCGCCGTCAGCCAACAAGTCGCCCTTTTTAACTTTCTGCCCCTTATAGACTCTGGCAATTTGATTAATGGAAGTGGCGGAATTGGTGCGCAAGAACTTCAGCAGTTTATATTCGCGCTTTTTACCTTTTTCTCCAACCACAATAATTTTTTCGCCCGTTACCGAAGTCACTTCGCCATCCTCTTCGGCCAAAATTACGGTACCGCTGTCGTGAGCGGCTTTCTGCTCCATGCCAGTGCCGACAATCGGCGCCTGGGGCCTTATGCAGGATACCGCCTGCCGTTGCATGTTGCTGCCCATAAGCGCGCGGTTGGCGTCATCGTGCTCCAAAAACGGAATTAAGGAAGTGGTAACGGAAATAATCTGCTTGGGTGAAACATCCAGCGCGTCAATTTCTGAAGTCTCGGCCACGGAAGGCACGGAATGCACGCGCACAGAAGCGCGCGCGTCAACAAAAAATCCATTTTCATCCACCTCAATGCTGCTCGGCGCGATAATAAGCTGTTCTTCCTCAAACGCGTCCAAATATTCCACCCGTTCTGTAACGCGGGATTTAATCCGAATTTCTTTGATTTCAGTGTGCTTGGCAATATCTTTTGCGGTGGATGTTAAAATAGTTTCGCCGGCTTTTACCAAAATTTTGCCGCTTTGATCTTTAACATCATAAAGCGCGATTTCGCCGCCTGCGTCTTTGCCGTCGTTTTTGGCCAGCTTTTTCACCATCTTATATGGCGTTTCAATAAAACCAAAATCATTCACCCGCGCGTAAGTGGCCAAGTGCGCCACAAGGCCGATGTTGGGCCCTTCCGGCGTGGTAATCGGACAGAGCCGGCCGTAGTGGGAGCTGTGCACGTCGCGGACTTCAAAACCCGCGCGCTCGCGGCTGAGCCCGCCAGGACCCATGGCCGAAAGCCTGCGCTTGTGCTCCAATTCCGCCAAGGGATTGGTTTGGTCCATAAACTGCGACAGCTGGGAAGAGGAAAAGAATTCCTGCATGGTAGCCACTATGGGCCGCACATGAATTAACTGGGCCGGGGTAACGGTTTCCAAGTCCGCCAGGCTCATTCTGTCTTTGGCGATTCTGGCCATTCTTGCCAGCCCCACGCGAAAACGGGTCTGAATAAGCTCGCCCACGGCTCTTACGCGGCGGTTGGCTAAGTGGTCAATATCATCGGCTGTTTCCTGGCTGTTGTTTAAACGGATAACTTCACGAACGACTTTCACCAAATCTTCCAAAGTCAAAAGCGGATTGTCGCTGTTTTCCACGTTCAGGCGCTGATTGAATTTATAGCGGCCAACGGCGGAAAAATCATAGCGTTCAAAATTAAAGAACATACCGGAAATTAAACTGCGGGCATTGTCCACCGTGGCTAAATCGCCTGGACGAATTCTTTTATAAACTTCCTTAAAGCCTTCGTCCGCGTTAGAGCTTGCGTCCTTTTCCAAAGTATTCTGGATGTATTTGGTATCCGGGTCGGTATCAATATCTTTAAAGGCGGATAAAATGTCTTCGTTGCCAGACAAGCCAAAAACCCGCATCAGCGCGGTTATTGGAATGCGGCGTTTTCTGTCAATTTTTACGCCAATCACGCCGGCGGCATCGGTGTCCAGTTCCAGCCAGGCGCCGCGGTTGGGAATAATTTTTGCGCCGTAATAATTTTTGCCGCGGATGTTCTCCGAGGTAAAAAATACGCCCGGGGATTTAATTAACTGATTCACCACCACGCGCTCCACGCCATTGATAATAAATGTGCCGCGGGGAGTCATTAACGGAAAATCCCCAAAATAGACATCCTGGGTTTTGGTCTTGCCGCTCACTTTATTCACCAGCTTGGCGGAAACGTAAAGCGGGGCTTCAAAAGTTGTGTTGCGTTCGCGGGAAGTAAATTCGTCATATTTGGACTTGTCAAAAAAATAATCGCCAAAATACAATTCCAAATTCTTGCCCGTAAAATCCCTAATCGGGGAAACTTCGCCCAATAATTCCTTTAAACCCTTTTCCACAAACCACTTGTAGGAATTAAGCTGTACCTCTATTAAATTAGGTAAAAGCTGTGTTTCGTGGCGATTCGTGAAAAATTTCCGCTTATTTACAGCGCTTTTGGGTTTTAAATCTAAAACCCCAGAAGTTGCCTTGGTTTTGCTTGCCATCTATTAAAAGACTCTCTTAGCCAAATTGCACAAAATTTGGCTATTATAATAAATATATAGCTTATTTAAGCCTAAAAATAACAAAGTCTTAAAGGCAAAACAACCGAATTGAGGAAGTTTTGCATATATTTTACACCCTTCATCTGCCCCGAGTCTGGATGGAAGAGCACAAAACATCGCCCTTTTTAAAATTTTCCCTTTTTCTTCTTCTTTTTTTGGCTTATTTATGAGATTGGCTATAAATAGGCACAAGCAAAAAAAATTGCGGGGAACGCAAAAAAGGCCTTTTTCCTTTGGCTTATAGGCTTATTAAATTGTGCATATTTGGATTTTAGCAGTCAAGCGGAAAATGTCAAGGGGACAAACTGTATATAACTATACTATCACATTAAATTGACCTCTTCAAACCATTAATCCACAACTCATTACTCCTCTGGTTTGGTTGATGGTTTACTATCAACTATAAATCCCTTTTCCAGGCCACCGCCTATTCCCCAACGCAAAACAGCAAGGCTTCCCCTGTCGCTTTGCGGCAGGAAAAGGAAATAGGTGATGGCCTGAAAAAGGGTGGGGAATAATGCCGTGAGTGCCGGCAAAGATTCCCCAATGAGTTGCTATTTAACCGATAGCTCGGACCTGTTTTTAATCTTAAACCTCGTGGCTTTAGATTTGCTCCGGACAGGATTTTCCGGAAACTCGAAGTTAGCCTTACTTCAAGATTTTCAAAGACACACTGCTTCCCGCTGGCTTGGCGGAAAGTATGGTTTTAACTTTTATGTGCGCGGACCTTTACCGCGCAGGAGGGTTACCACCGGTCGTTATTGTCGCGGTCCTCGTCCGCCTCATCGGGCGGCAGTGCCGCCTCGAGCCGCTCGCGCAGTGCGGCGAGCGTTTTGGAACGGACGAAATTCCGGGTAGCGCCGATTGCCTCTGCGGCGTTACGGATGACTCCTTGCAGGGTTTCGAGCTTTTCTCGGTAATCGTTCACCGAACGGTCGGCCCCAGCTCTGATTTCTGCAACTTCCTTCTCGTGCCTGACTCTGGCACGATCAAGGTTATTTTCCGCCAGTTGTGCCTCGGCCTTGGCCTTTTCGGCCGCTTTCTCGGCGGCTTCGAGTTTGACTTCTAGGTGCTGACACTTAATTTGGCGGATCAATTCAACCGCCCTCTGCTCGTCGAGGTCCCGCCGGATGTGCAGCCAGAAACAGCCACTCGCATGCGGTCTTTCCACATCGTCCAGTTCCACATCCGACGGGCGAAGGGCTTTCAGCGGATTCAACAGCCGGAAAGTCACCCGGCTATTATTGTTGAACTCGCTGAACTCTTTGGCTGCCTCGGATGAGATCGTCACAGCGCAGAGAGGGAGGTTGCCCCAATCTTTCCTTTCGGGAATGTAGACTCTTCTCCCACTGGACTCGTCAACGAATCCGAACCCGTGGATTTTGGGTTCCGGATTGATGCCAAACCCGCGTAGCGCGTCCAGGGCATTTGCTCCCGTGAACGACGGGAAATCATTGGTAAAACCAAATACTGCTACGAAGGACATTTCATTCTCCTTGACTTCCAAACCCTTTCGCTTTCAGCTTGCACCTCAAATCAAGGTGTCCGCTAAAGTGACCGATTGTTTGGAGTGCGTATATTTTCTGACCGCGCCCGGTCGAAGTGCCATTATTTGCAAGTCATTAGCTTGCCTTAAACGGTATGGCTTGCCGTTCTCATCCGTATTGGTGTTCTTATGACTTTATTCCGCCAGAGGCGGAAAAGGCTTCCGGTCGGACTCTCCAGCCTGCTTTTTTTGGAAAAGCAAACTGCAAACAAAAAAATTGCTCGCAAATCGCCTTTCCAAAAAACATATTTTAATTTTAAAGCACTGATAAACCAATTTTCAGAAAACAATTTTTTAAGATTACTTTCTGAAAAAGGGAGAGAAAGTATGGCCGTGAGTGCTGGCCAGTTTTTCTCTAGAGTGCCTTTTCCCGAGCTGAAGCGTCGGGAGACTTTTTGCCGGACTACCACGCCGGCCTTGGGGATGGTTTTGTTTGCAAGCTTGCGCCGATTGGGTAGCAAACCTGCCAGCGGGCCATCAGCCACCAAGGGCCTTAAGGATGTCCTCCTTAGTACTTAAAGCGAGTTCGCTGTTTGACTGCTGTGCCCAAGCGATAACTTCCTGGGCAGTCTCAAACACCTCGCTAGGATCCTCTGTCCAGAATCCCTCGTCGTCTCTCTCAACATCGACGACAAGAAACCTGTCTTCCCCCCCACTACAAACGTCAAAGGGGAGAAGCTTCAGTTTCCAAACATCAACAAATGCTCCCTGAAAAAAGGTTTTTCCCTTTTCGAGAACCCTTGTTGGCCTCTCGCTGCTATACAACAGTGAAGAGACCAACATTCTCAACTCTCTTTCCTTAACCATTCTCTTTCACCTCCTTTCTGCCCTAAGATTTTCCGCCACCGGGCGGAAGAGGGCGTTGTTGGTGAAAAAGAAACTGCCTACAACTTTACTTGCATTCAGCTTCTTTTT
>JAJYWK010000049.1 GCA_021791515.1 bacterium
ATCCCTAATTTCATAAGTCATCCCGGCGCCGGAATTCACATCCACGGACACGGCCGGAGCGCCAGTAGTAATAGTGTAAGTATGGGCCACGGCGCCTCCGCTGCTCTGCTGCTCTACCCACACGCCGTTCTGGGTAACATAAACCGTCCCCATAATCACTTTTTCCTGCCCGTCTTTCAGCCGCCAGCCACTGCCGTCATACACTTCAGTAAACCCTTCCGCGTTGGTCCGCTCCTCTCCCACTTGAGGGCCTTGCTGCTGTTGTTGCTCTACCCATTCTCCACCTTGAGATTTATAAATGATTCCGCCTTCGGTTTTAGTTTGGCCGTCTTCCAAAGTCCAACCTCCCTGGCCATCGGAAAGATACCAAAAGGTATTAGGATTCTGAACTCTCTGTCCGGCATCCATTACCCACTGGCCATTTTTATAAGTATAAGTAAGGTCATTTTCCGTCTTTGTATCGCCTTCTTTGGGGGCCTGTGTCTGGCCGCCCTGCTGCTGCTCTACCCACACGCCATTCTGAGTTGTATAAACTATACCTAAGATTACTTTTGTCTGCCCATCTTTCAGCCGCCAGCCACTGCCGTCATACACTTCAGTAAACCCTTCCGCGTTGGTCCGCTCCTCTCCCACTTGAGGGCCTTGCTGGGCAATCGCTTGCTGGTAAGCTTGTTGAATTGTTACCACCGCCGCGTTATAGCTATCGGTAATGTTCTGAACTTCCTCATCATAAGCGGTTTGAATGTCTGCTTTTCTCTTTTGGGCATCCGGATTTTCTGGGTCCTGTGCCAGCCAGGCATCGGCATCCGCATCTGCCTGGGTGCGCCAAGTATCCAAATCGGACATGCGCTGATCTTTGGTTGCCTGTGCT
This sequence comes from bacterium, assembly GCA_021791515.1. Lineage (GTDB taxonomy): Bacteria > Patescibacteriota > Doudnabacteria > UBA920 > UBA920 > PALSA-1336. Next base: position 872 of record JAJYWK010000049.1, read on the forward strand.
TCGGCTAAGGCAGCATCGCGCGTTTCCTCCGGCGTAGCCGCGGCCGCGCCTTTGATGCCGAAAACGTTTTTCAACAAACTTTTAATCCGGCCCGTGGTTTTGCCGGCAGACTGTTTGTCCATAGTGCGGACAAACTGCGTCTGGCCGGTTTTGGGCGCCACCACGCCGGCTCCGCCGAGCAGCGTGCTACCCACGCCAATGCCGGCTAAGATTTTTTCCTGCGTACTAATTTTTTTATGCTGGCGCTTCACGCGCTTGATTTTGACCTTTTCCATATCGTTAAGACTAGATTTAATTTTTTTATGGCGCATATTATAATTTTTAATTTTCTTTGTCTCGGTCATAAAAATATATAAATTTCAACGAGTAAACAAGCATAAGGTTTCTACTACGGTTTTTCAACTTTATTAAACATATTCCAAACCTTAATTAAATCCGCCTGATCTTGCGAAATTGACTGGTTAGGATCGCCCCAAACCAATTGCCTAAAATCATCCTTGGACAAACTCTCCTTTTTGCCCGTATTGGGATTCACAAAACTAACCGTGCCGGGGGTATAAAAAGTTGCCGGATTAAAAGCCCAGTCAACAACTTTATTCCAGTTTTCCCCGCTTTGTGAAGCTTTCTTTAATACATTAAAGGCCGCTCCGCCCGCGGCGCCAAAAGGCCCTAACATACTGCCGGCCGCGGCGCCCTGCGCCGCGTTTTTGGCAGCGCTAAATATTCTGGCCTGTTGGGTCTTAATCAGATTCAAACTATCCTGATATGAACTGTCCATATTTGAACCCAAAGGCTGGCCATTTTGGTCGTATTTAAATCCATACCAATCAACATATTCCGGATTTTCCTTGGAACCTAAATTATATAAAGGAGTACTTTTACCATCAGAAGAATAAGCATCGTTCGGCACATTCGATCTGCCTGATTTTGCGACAAGATTGGTAACTGCACCCAAAGGGTTGGTTCCCGCCTTTATAATATTATTAACTAATGACGTGGAAGGATTTGATGCTGAAAACAATTTATTTACTTCGTCCGAGGTCATTCTGTCAAGATTCTGGTCTGTTTTTGAACCTTTATTGCCCGTATACACATTGCCATACCAGTCAATCCAAACCGGATTCTTTTTAGTCCCTAAATTATATAATTCAGTGCCATCCGATGCCTTCCCATCGGGTTTATTTGAATCTTTTCCAAACAGACTTCCTATTTTATTAACGCCCGTATTAACCAATTTGCCAACCTTTTCTTCAGCCTGTTGTTGTACTTGTCCTATTTTGTTTATGGTATTTGACGCCGTATTCATTATATTCTGCGCCAAATTCACCGGCTGTGAGCTTGCGCTGGTTATAAGGTTTAGCTGGCCGGTTGCAGAATCATACTGGTACCTATTTCCTGTACTATCGCCCGCATCATAATAATTAACCCCGTCTGTGGTAGTCAGCTTGCCTCCGTCAGATAAAATTATCGGCGTAAATTGCAAAGACGGTGAAGCAATTACAGAAGGCTCGGGCACCGCTGGATTAGCGGCCTGTATCGCCGCTATTTGCGCCGCTAACTGAGCATTTGCGTCAAAAACTGTTTGGTTTGCCGCGTTTGGTTGCGAGTCATTAGCAGGATTCAAAAACTGTTGTAAAGAAACAGGATAAGCCTCACCAGATCCCTGATTTAAATTCTCTTGGGAGCCACTAAACCAACCAGACGTTTCTATTTCAGTTTCACCGGAACCTGTTTGCGTATCCGTTTGATTGCCGCCTCCCGGATTACTTGCCTGCCCGGCGGAGTTCAACGCCTCAATGGCCTGCTCTTGGCTGTCGTAAATTTGGCCTGAATAAATATTCATCCAAGTGCCGTCTTCCAATTGGACAATCCCATCGCTCGCTTGCGAATTAGGATTTAGCTGGTTTGGCGTTTGCGTATTTTGATTTCCCGATAAATTAGATACGGAACCGCCCCACCTGGCTCCATCACTGCTCACCCATTCGCCGGTCTCGGGAATATAATAATAATTTCTGCCATCTAAGCCGGTTCTAAATTCCCCAGCCTGAGGAACAGCCACTTCATATTGTCCGTTTACGTAATTTAAATTTCCACTATCGCTCTGGTATTGGCCATTGGAATCCACATAAACCTTATTGCCGTTAACATCCGTTGTCTGATGGCCCTGGTAGTCAAATACCGCCTGTAAAGTCGGAATCGGATCCACTTTTTCCGTAACAGTAATTGATGGCTGCAGCTGTTCCACCGGTTGCCCTTCAGAACCCGTTTCATAAACTTTATTATCGCCGCTAATAAAAGTCCGCCCAGTTGGATCATTGGGATTTGCGTATAAAAGAGTGCCGTCTTCGGCAACCGCAATCACATTACCGCTAGCAGGAGCTGGATTTAGCAAATCAATTGAGCCTGGACTCTGGCTAGCAGGTAAATTCTGCAAATCAGTTTGAGATGATTGCTTAACCAGCTGTTCTCCGTCCCAAGTCCATTTATTACCCATAGCGTCTGTTGCGACATTGCCGCTCCACTCCGTAAAAGGAAGTCCGTCCGGGGTGGCAGTGGGTTGTTCTGCGACTTGCTGTCCCACACCAGATTGGCCAGAATCCTGGTTGGATGTAACACCTCCTAAATCTGAAGGCGCGGGTGTTCTATAAGAACCCTCCCCAGTCTCTTCATAACTACCCGAAGCTCCGCCGCCAGTTGATTCCGAAGTACCTCCACCATAACTCCCATAAGTGCCATATTGCCCGCCGGTAGCGTTACTCCATACATCGCCCCAATCGCCAGTAGAACCGGTGCCATAATAACTCCCATAAGTGCCATACTCACCTCCGGTAGCATTACTCCATACATCGCCCCAATCGCCAGTAGAACCGGTGCCGGCAGTACTACTAGTTCCGCCATAACTCCCGTAAGTGCCGTATTCTCCTCCGGTGGCAGAATCCCATACATCGGTCCAATCACCGCCGCCACCGCCTCCCGCGGACACACCTTGAAAACCATAACCATAAAACCATCCCCAAAAATCTTCGCCAAAACAAATACCAAAACCTTCATCTGCCTTAGCTTCATGAATGCCAAAAACATCTGTTAAAATTTGCTTTACACGGCCTGCCACGGATTGTCGCGACGTTGAAGAGACTGCCTGCTTTGTGCTTACAATCGGCTGAATGGTCTGGGCCTGTCCGACCGCACCCACACCGCCTATTAACCCCGCGCCCACTCCCAAACCGGCCAATAATTTTTCTTTGGCAGTAATGGTTTTGCGTTCTCTTTTTATGCGCTTGATTTTTACTTTTTTCATCGCCGATAATATTTGCTGACGCTTTTAAATCTGCGTCGCTACCAAACTAGTAATATCCGTTTTAGGAAAACTGTCATAAAACTTTTCCGCGACCACCGCCATTGTCCGCCACAAAGGCGGCCTAATACCCAGCGGCTGACTCATATCGTCCTCTACAGCCAAAGCCAATTCCTTAAAATTGGCGGCAGAAAGGCGTTCTGCGGGCATCTGCAATTCCTCGCATAATCGACGTAAGTTATCTTCATTTATTTTGCCGTTTTTAGCCAAACCAGCGGCTACACCCAAGAACACCCGCATATCCTCTGTCTTTGGCAAAAGAACCTTGTTGGCCTTGCCGATCATATACGCCTCTACCGACCGGCTAATAAATTCCACCGCGCGCCCAAAACTAAACAAGTCGGCGCGGGCGGAAGGCCGCGCTAAAACAAACACCGAATAATTCATGTCTACGCAAGTTAAACCCGGCAGACTGGAAAGTTTTATAGCCAGCGCTGTTCCGGCGTTGGAAATATGCTTGCCCATGCCGCCGACGGCAATATAACTTCTTACGCGCACGGCCAAATTCGGACAACAGGAAATGATCCTATTAGTTTTAGAATCATTGCGACGCATAAGTTTTTTAGGCTGATTTCTAATCATCAACGGCCGATGCAAATAGGTTTCCAAAGCTTTTTGCAGTGTTTGTGTTTTTTTCACCGAATTAGGCATCGCATACTGCAATATCCCCGAACACGCGTTTACCGTCGGGTCTGCAAAATCAACCGTAAGCGCCTGCAAAAAATTCGGTGACAAAATACAATCACAATCAGCCAAGGCAATAATCCCATTTTGCGCGGCTTTGGTGGAAGTTAGAAAACGATTAGCCAATTCCGCGCAAGCGCGATTGCTTGCCGTACCTACATTATTTTCTTCATAAGCGGTTGCCGCGGAAAACTTATCAATTACTCTTACAGCCAAATGCTTATCACGCAAAGCCCCCGCACGCCGGATCACAGTTTTATCCGCGCTTTTTGGTTCCTTGCCACCCTGAATAAATCGGATAAGTTCAAAAATAGCCAAATTAGCCAAAAAAACCGGCTCTTTTTCTAACGCCTCGCGCTTGGAATTATTAATAACCACCGCGACTTCAAATTCTTCCGGCTTGATTTTGGTCTGGGCGGCCAAGGATTCCAAACATGACAAAAACAATCCCGCGCTTTCATTGTAGACAGGCACCATTACCGCAATTTTGCAATTCAAATGCATGGACTCGCGGATTTGTGAGGTTTGCTCTCCTGTTAAAATCCCTTGGACTGAATTGGTTCTAGACATAAGGCTGGCAATACAAAGAATAACTTTGTATCCGATCCCCTCATTTGCCTATAGGTAAAACTTAGGCAAATGGATAAATAAAAACTCGTTTTTAATTTTTTTGTCTCTATTTTACTGATAAATCTTACTACTTTAGAATCTTTACTTAATAAGTATAGCATAAATTCTTAAAAAAATCCAATTTGCAGCTTTTAAATTTTTACCAAATTTATTGAACTACCTTGCATGAAAGCTTTAATACTCTCAGCTGTCGTATCCAAAATCCTGTCCAGCGCCTCGCGGGAATTAAACGCGTTATGCGGCGTTACCAACACATTGGACATCTCCATCAGCTCGTGGTCGGCAAGCAGCGTCATTAATTCTTCCTGCTTGGGATGGCCGTTGATTATTAAATCCGCCTCTTCCTTAATATGCCCCTCCTCTTCCAGTACATCCATCCCCGCGCCGGCCAGCTGGCCGCTTTTAAGCGCGGCTAATAACGCCTGGGTATCCACCAGTCCGCCGCGCGCCGTATTTATGAGCACCGCGCCTTTTTTCATTAGCTTGATGTTTTCGGCATTAATAATATGGTGCGTGGCCGGCAAATACGGCACATGCAGGCTCACTACATCGGATTCTGATAATAGCTGATTTAAATCTGCGTACTCAAAACCAAACTGCTTGGCCAATTCTTGTTTTGGATGGGGATCAAAGGCTAAAACTTTCATATCAAACCCCAAAGCCATCTTGACCATATGCATGCCAATGTGTCCGGCGCCGACTATGCCAATGGTTTTACCTTTTAAGTCAAAACCCTGCAAATCCTGGGTGAAAAAATTCCCCTCTTCTTTCACCTGCTTGACCGCCGGATACAATTTACGCGATAGCGCCAACAGCAAAGCAAAAGCAAATTCCGCCACCGTGTTTTCACCGTAAGTCGGCACGTTAGAAACAATAATACTCCTTGCCTGGCATTCTTTCATATCAATGTGGTCAAAGCCGGTGCTTCTGGTTGCGATAAATTTTAATTTGGGGCATTTATCCAAAACTGGCTTGGTGACCGGGCAGTCCACAAACACACACAAAATGTCCGTATCCGATGACGGCAAATTTTCCTCGCTTAATGCCTCCTGATGGAACACCAAATCAAACCCGGTTAGCTTTTGGCTTAAATATTTTTGATCATACTGATTGGTTGCAAAAAACTCGATTGTCATTTTGTTTCTTAATTTTAAAAATTCTTTACCATCTTAAATTATAACACAATTACAAACAAAGCCCCACAAAAAAATCCGACACATTCGCGCCGGTGTTGCCGGTAATTAATTGGTCGCCAGTAGCTTCAAAAAACGTAAAACTGTCATTATTGTCCAAATATTTCCGCAAATCCAAACCTAAACTTTTTGCTCTAATTAGCGTTGGTTCATCTACAATCGCACCGGCCGCGTTGGTGTTATCATGGCCGTCGGAAGCGACGGTTATAAAAACCAGATTTCCTTTAATTTGCGAAAGCGCGGCCAAAGCCATCTCCTGGTTCCTGCCGCCCTTGCCATTGCCTACAATTTTTACCGTGCTTTCTCCAGCGCCCAGCAGGCAGGTGCGTTTTTGGGACGACTTGATAATGTCCGCGGCCAACACTTTGGCCTCCCCCTCAAAATGATCGGAAAAAATCTTAATATCAAAACCAAACTCCTCTGCTCTTTCCTTCATGGCCGCAAGTGCCGTCTTGCCGGACACAATTAAAAAATTGTGGACTTTGGCAAAATATTTTTCATCTTTAGGCGTTTCCAACAAGCGACAGCTTGGCATTTGGCACATTTCCAAAATTTGGTACTTGCTTAAAATTTTAGACGCGTCCGCGTTTGTAGTATTGTCTTTCACCGTGGGGCCGCTGGCCACTATGGAAATATCGTCTCCCGGCACATCGGAAAAAATCAGGCCAATACAGGTGGCCGGATAAATAATTTTTGCCAAATGCCCGCCTTTAACCGAACTAATATGCTTGCGTACGGTGTTTAGTTCCTGAATGCTGGCGCCCTTAACCGTTAACGCCGATGTAATGGCGCTCTCCGTTTCGCAGGCCATGTCGTGCGGCCGGCAAAGTAGCGCGCTGCCGCCGCCGGATACCACGCAAATCACCAAATCTTTTTGGGTGCAGGCCTCAAGCATTTTTACCAGCTCGTTAGTGGCTTCAATATTAACTTTGGTCGGCAAGGGGTGGGTGCCAACCCGGCAAACAATATTTCCCAAACTGCCTTCTTTTAAATCTATTACATAACCGCAAGCCACATGCCCCGCCAAAATTTCTTGCGCTTTAGTTACGGCCTCCAGAGCCGCCTTGCCAAAACCCACCAAAACCACCCGTTCAAATTCTTTTAAATCAAACTCCCTGCCCATCACTTTTAGCATTTGGCTTTGCGGATCAAATTTAAAATTCCGCGCTACGGCATTTTTTGTATTAATGGCCAAAAGCCCGGCTTCGGCAATAGCAAGCGCCTGCTTTCTTAAAACTGATGTTGCTAATTGTGAAAAATTTTGAATAATCATTTTGCACATATATTTCAATACTACGTAGTATTGAAATATATGCTTATTTTAATATTCTCTTTAATTGCCTGGCGATTTTTGTTTTCCCTCTCAATTCCTCTGCAACCCGCAACAACTTTTTCTTCTCCCGATAGTTGGCGTTTTTTACTATCTCTTCCAGCAGCAGCTGGGGCCAAAAATACATAGGATATTTTTTCTTTACCTGCGGCCAAGAAAATGAGGCATGATTTTCTTCTTTGTTAATTTGCTTTTTTGCTCTGGCTAAAATTGTACGATAACCTTCTCCATATAGCCTGAGCCATGTCTGCACTTTGGCTATAGTGGCAAAACTAACCTTAATAACTTTCCTGATTTGCTCATAGGTTAAGCCTTGCAATAACAAATCAGCCACCTGCAGACGTCTGGCAAGCATCAAAACCTCGGATTCCGATAATAAATCCTTTACAAAATTGGCCGCTTCAACCGAACTGCGGATCCGCGATAATGATTCAACGAAACCAATAAACAATTCATCCTGTTCCGTTTTGGATAATTTGTGGATATTGGTAAATTTTCCCATAAATTTTTCTGCACACTTACTTCAATACTACGTAGTATTGAAGTAAGTGTCAAATTTTTTGCTATTGATTATATTAAAAACCCACCATGTCCCAAACCTTGGTCGCCACGTTGCGCGGCTGGCCTTTAAGCGGGTCATGATGCAAGTTGATGAATGGCAGGGAGTTCACTTCTATAAAGCCGCATTTCTGTTCTTTCCAGGATTTGGCGATATCAGGAATAATAAAATCAAAACCGACAATTGGGTCGTTCAAAAGTTTTGCCGCGCGGACAAATAAATCTTTGTTGTCAGGATGGCAAACCTCATAATCTTCGCTGGAAGAGCCTCCGTAATTCACGCCGATTTTTTCGGAAAGGTTAACTGTTTGTCCTGCGGAAATCACAGATGACAAGATTAGCCCCTGACGCGATAAAAATAATTCCATACTGCTGTCTACTATTATATCTTTTACCCCTGGATGCGGATTATTATTTTTGATGGTAATCAATTCGCCTATGCCATGCTGGCCATCCCCCGCAACGAACGGCGGATCGCCGCGCAAAACGCCACACAATTCAAAGTTAACTACCGTGGCCCGATACACCGGCCCTTGCAGCTGCTCTTCTACAATAACCCAAAAACATAACTGTTTGGCAATCTTAAAAGCTTCTTTTAAATCTTCAACCGATGAAACAAAAGTCGTACTATGCCGGCCGCGGCTGCCGCTTCTGGGTTTGACAATAACTGCGTAGCTGGTAGCTGGTAGCTGGTAGCTGGCGGCTTGAATTCTATTAAATATTTCCTTCGCCTGTCCAAATTTCCAGCAGCTCCCTCCCATCGGCACCGGTAGCCCATTCTTCAACATCCGTTTTTTAAACAACCACTTGTCGTCCATTAAATCCAGCCAAGGATTCATATATCCTGCCGGCCTGGGCAACCCAGAAAAGATTATCTTTAATCTTTTATCCTTAATCCTTAACGTATTTGAAGCGCTTTGGTTTGGTAAAGGATTAAAGATTAAGGATGAAGGATTGGTCAGCTCTGCCTCATACACATCTATGGGCTTGCCAAAGAACAACAATTCTTTCATTTCGATATTCCGCTTATCCGCTTCTTCCCATAACACCTGCGCGCGGCGTACTTTGCATTGCTTGGCATCTGACCTCCACTGCAAAATTTTAAAAATCAAACCCAAATGCAAAAAAAATCCGCCCAATAGACCGTCAACATTCCGTTTTTTAAGCCAAAAAGTTACGGGATTATACAACAACTTCTGCCTGAGTGGCGTTAAAAAAATATTCAAGCTCTCCATGTACCAATACATCCGGTGAGGCACCGGATTATTGCCGCAATGCTCGCATTTTTTATGCATAATTAGGATTTGCGATATTTAAATATCAACCCTCCGGCAACACCGACTAAAACAATAAGTACAACCCAGCCCCGCCAGGCGTTTGAAGATGCCTTGCCGCTTACCGGCGCGGCGCTTTCAAAGCTCTGGCCGGAAGGATTTTCCTGATTTTCCCCGGCCGCCGGCTCCGCGTCTGGACCGTTGCTGGCCTGCTCCCAGGCAGGCTCGGAAGTATAATCTATACTGCCCTGATAATTAGGCGCGGCATTCTGCGACGGTGGACGCAAGGGATTAACTTTAGGCAAACGCTTTGGGTCCGCCGTCCGCGCGAACGCAATAGACGCCCATATAAACAACAAAATAAAAATTGGAAAAAACTTTTTTACTTTCATATATCCTTGTTAAAATGTTAAAATGACGCTTAATCGCTATTCCAGCTTATTTGCTGATACCCGTCGGCGGACAATGGAAAACTTGGCGGCGGCGCATAAAGCAGGTTGGAGTCGTAAACCGTGGAGGTATTGCAATAGCCCGAAGTGCAGGAACTGCCGTTGGTCCAGCTCCAGGTCCACACCCCAAAGCTCGCCACCGCCCCATAAATCAAAATGCTGGTTTTGGGCGCGGCAAAATAATAAACCTGCGCGCTGCCTTTTTGCGCTATCAGCGCACCGTCAATTTCCAAATTAGTTGGTGCGTAGTAAGTTATTAAAATATCCTTTTCCGCTATAAGCCCCAAAGAGTGATTGCCGTCTTTTGCCAAATAAGTAATGTTATTGGGAATTAAAATTCTGGCCTGCTGGGTAGGATCTGAGGAATATTTAGTGGCCGCCACCACTACCCGGCCGTTTATCACGCCCTCCACCCAGACATGGTCTTTAACGAATATTACCCCATTTTGCGGAATCGGAATATTATACTGGAAAACCCGGCCGCTTGAGGAGTAATCCAAATCCTCGCTGTGCCACACGCCGTTTACATCCTGGCCATCGGGATGGGTCCTAAGGGCGGTAACTTTATATACATCCACCGTGCCGTCGGCCTTAAACACCAAAGAGTATCCCTGCTGGGTGGATGGCGGCAAATCAGCCTGGCCGGTGGCCAAATTTTCCATATCCTGAAAATTGGAGGTGATGCTGGAAAAATCCACGTAAGGCACGGACATCTGCCAGTAGGCCCGGGTAGAAGTGGCGGCCGCGCCCCAAATCCCCGGCTTCCACTGGTAAGGGCTGCTGCAGCCATGATAGGGATAGCACTGGTAGCCGGGCCCGGGCGGGATGTTGTTTTTAAACGAGGTAATCGGCGCGTTGCCCGCGCCGTCAAAGCGAATGCCGCCGTTGGCGTGCAGCTGCCCAGACACGCTCTCCGTGTCCCCAATCCACACGTCAGATTGGGTTAAAAACGCGTATTTGGCCAAACTGGGCACGCCATAGCGCACGGTTACTGTACGTTTTTGGGAAGGATTGTCTAAAGTATACCCCGTGGATTTAATGGTGGTGATGGTAGAGCCGACCAAGGGCGGCGTAATTTGCAGACTGAACTCCCCGACTTTTTTGTTGGTATCTTTGTCAATGTAATCATGAACATACGGGCCAACAGTGGTGGACGCGTTGCCATCCCAAAAATCATTCTGAAAGTGCGCCAGATGCCACTGATAATAATTTTCCCCCGCTTCGGCGATTTGGAAAGCCATCTCGCGATTAACGCTGCCGCGGATTACTCTTAGCTGCATAGTCGCGTACGAAAGCACGCCCAACATAACCAAAGAAAAAATAAAAATCACCAACAAGCTGTAAACAAGCATGCTACCGGATTGCTTTTTTGATTTTTGATGATTTATGGTCCGCATATTTTAGCTTACTGCGCCTGATTAAGAACGCTCGCACTGCCCCAGTTGGCCCCGTTGTTTCCGGCAAAGGAAAAGTTGGCCGTAAAACGGGTGGAGCTGTTGCAACCGTTAAAATTAATTGTCACCTGAATAGTACGGTAACCGCCCGCGGAAATATTTCCAATAGAGGCCGGAAAAGCCGCCGGAGCGGTAAGGGTTGGCGTACAAGTTGGTCCGGCGGTTTGGCTTAAGTCAAAACTGTATAAACTAGCGCTGTTCACCGCGTAGCTGTTCGGGTTATCAACGCGCAAAGTCCACCGGCGGGCACCCTGCGAACCGGTTTTATTGGAAATACTACCTGTTAAAGTCTGTGGCAGGGCCTGCAAATTCGCGGTCACACTTTCGTTGTTATCCATCATAATGGTAGTGCTCGCGGTATTGGGATTGGTTACATTACCACTCCAGCTGGAAAACCCGTAGCCCAAATTCGCGTAAGCGGTAAGGTTGGCCAGCGTGTGTTCCGGATAATTCGGACCCGAAGGGGAAACCGATACGCTGCCCGCGCCGACCGGGGAAACGTTGAGGCTTAACTGGTAAAAATAATCTGGCAGGCCAGGGTCGGCTAAATTGGTTTTTAGATTCCTAACGCTGCCGGAGGCGGTAATGGTATAAAAATTTGTGTTTTGCACGCCGGCTTTATTGTAAATTTTTAAATCCAGTTTAACAAATTTCACCATAGTCACGCTCACGGGCTGGCTTATGGCGCTGCCGTTTACTCCGTCATAAGCGCCATCGTAATAATAAAACAAGGGGCTACCGCCGTTGGCCACGTTGTCTTGCACTACCAAAACCGTTTCATTGGCAGGATTATAAACCAGCGGATTGCCTACCGGCTTAAGCACATTTTTATACAACTTGCCGTTTTGTGTGAAATAACGCACCCGTTCAATGACCGAGTCGGCATCAATGTTAGAATAAAACATTAAAGTTTGATTGTCGGCCGTGGCCAAAGCATAGGCCCCGGTGGAAGAAGTCTGAGCGTTTCTTAATTCATTCATAATATTAAAAGCCAGTTTTCTTGCCTGATCGGAATCTACCACTAAGCCCGACTGCTTGCCAGAAGCGGTAAGCAGATTGGAAGCAAGCGCCACCAGTCCAATAGAGATAATCAAAAACAGAGCGATGGAAATCAGCATTTCTACCAGGGTAAACCCCGCTCCAGTTTTTGCGGATTGATGGTTATCGGTCAAACTATCATTGAATTCACCAAAGTCCGTTTTCGGAATATCCAAACTCAATGAAAACTGAGGCGGGGTAAATCCCTGTTCGGCATTTCTTTTTGTCATTTTTTCCCGCCTGCCAAGCCTGCTTGGTCGGCGATTGATGAATATCATAAGTATGTTTATCAAAAAAAGGTTAATATATCAGTTGGCATGGCGGGCAGGTACTTTTTTCATTCTTGTCAATTCTGCTATGGACTCATTAATACTTCATAACTCTGATTGCCATTAACATCAAGCGGGTCGATTATAACAGTCTGGTATCCGGGCAGGCTTACTTCCAGGCTATAGTTATTACCCTGGGTCAAATTGCCAAACCAAACCTGGCCCGGAGTAAAACAGCCGGAGACATAGTTAATTTGCAAAGAGGTTAAAATTGGGGTTTCCCTGTTGTCGGTAGTTGACAAATAAACCTTGTAGCGGATATAACGATTGTTGTTGTGGACAGCAGAAATATTTGTGCCGGCCGTCAAATAAAAACTGTCGGCCGTGCCGTCCGGCCCTGCGTAATTCCACGGACCGTTGATGTCATTGGAGGAAGCAAGCTGAAATTCCAAAGTGGCAGCCGGGTTCTGGCCGGCCGGCTCCCAGCTTAAAGTGGTGAATTGGGAAGCGTCGGAGCCGGTATCAAACACCGAAGACTCCAGCCAGCCGGCGGGCTGGTAGCGGCCGGAAATTTTCTTAAGCCTTACTCCGGTCGGAGCGGAATTAACGTCAATATTGCCGTCATCAGCAAAATAAACATTGGGTGTGGAGGTGGACCAGTTATTCTGCCCAGAACCACCCAGCCAGTCAGACTGCAGCCACACACTGCCGCCGGAGGTGCCGTAATAATCCTGTGGCACGCTACCGCCTTTATGCAAATGTACAGTAGCGCCTTCCAGCGCAGCGGCGCTGGATGCGTCTTTCACCACTACTAATAAGCTGTTGGCTGTGCTGTTGGAGCCTAAAATCATGGTAAACGTCTGGCTGGAACCGGGCTGCACATTAATCTTCTGAATCGGCGACGTACCCAGAACCACCCAGGACTGTCCGGTAAGCAAAGTCGGCGTGTAGGTATCCCATTCAATGTCGCTTAAAGCCACCTGGCCGGAAGCGGAAGTAAAATCCTGATTAAATTTATAAACATTGGGGCTCATGCCTATTAGCTTATCGCCACGCACATTCATATTTACGCCGCTTAAATTCTGGCAAAAATTGTCCAAAGTTTTAATGGTTAAATTGGCCAGCAAATCTATGCTAAAAGAGATTTCCGTCACCTGGCCATTTACCACTGTGGCGTCCGGCTTGGTTGGGTTGGGATTTTGAGCAGTAGCCGGATACGTCTGGTCGGTGGAATAGCCGGGCTTGCTTACCACCAAGCGGTAATTGTTAACTGCCGCCGGCAAACCGACTTCTATCCACTCGCCATTGTTGCCGCTTTTTCTGTCTAAAATAATAGCCGGGCTGGAAGTCGGATGCTGAATATGAATGTCCGCGTCCGGCACCGCCTGGCCGGTGGAGTTAAACACTTTGGCTTTAATCGCGCCGGCATTCTGTGTGCCCTCCAGCCCCTTGGGCGAAACGCTGGTTAAGAATTTCGTCACCTGTCCGGTGGCCGTATTTAAAACGCTCATTTTTACCTGTTTATAGTCAGCCGGCGCCGGGTCGTTGGGATTGCCGCCAATGGTGCCGTCAGCCGGGTCATCAATATAAGTGACTTCGTAATAAATTTTATAAGTGAAACCTTCAATTTGGGCGGTTATGGCGTTGGCGTAATCGGCCAAAGCGCCCTTCGGGTTGCCGTTTATGGTGCCCACGTCCGCATACGGCACGTTGCGCACAATTTCCAGATAGTTGGAAGCCAGAGAGGCTAACACTGTTTTTTCGCGGGCGATTTTTACCGTACGGGAAAGCACGGAAAAAATGCCCAGCGCGCCGGAAACCAGAATCGCGAATATTGCCAACCCCGCGATAAATTCAATTAGGGTAAACCCCGCTCCAGTTTTTGCGGATCGATGGTTATCGGTCAAACTATCATTGAATTTACCAAAGTCCGTTTTCGGAATATCCAAACTCAATGAAAACTGAGGCGGGGTAAATCCTTTCGCTGATTTTTTATGATTTTTTATTAACATTTTGTTTATTTTTCTGTAGTTTTCCGTAGTGTAGCAGTAATTTATTATATCATTTTTCCTACAAAAAACAAAAAACACCCGGGCTGCAGGCGGGATACCCATTGTATTAATAAAACTATTTACCGCTTCTGCTATATAACCCAACCAGCTCCGCCTGAGCTAAAATATGATTTTCCATAGCTTTTTCCAAATCCGCTTTTAAAGAAAAAGATGACAGGGAAAGTTTGGCATCCAGCGCGTAGAGTTTAAAAAGATACCGGTGCGCGCCCGCAGGCGGGCAAGGGCCGCCGTAAATATTCTGGCCATAAGATGTTTGTCCCTGCATGGCTTTTGGCGGCACGGAATTTTCAGCGATTGATGCAGTGGAAGGGTCAATATTCCAAACCGTCCAGTGCGTCCAGGTGCCGGCCTGCGCGTCAGGGTCATCCACAATTAAAGCCAACGACACTGCTTGAGGCGGAACATCTTTAAAATCAAGCGGCGGATTCACGTTATCGCCGTCGCAGGTATATTTAACCGGAATATTTTGATTTGGCTCAAAGGCCGGGCTGGTAATTTTCATGGGCGTTGGGTTAACAACAGGCTCCTGCGCCGGCAAGATTTTTAATGATTGGTATTTTTCATACCATAACACCCCTCCCGCGGCAAGCAAAATTACAAAGATAACAATAAATCCTTTTTTCATTTCAACTCCCCAGCTAACCACTTAAAAAAATCTTTCTGCACGCCGCTCACTTCCACGCGGCCGATAAACGGCACTTTGTCGGAATGGAGCTTTCTAACCAATTTGATGATTGACTGATAATTTTTGGACAAAGTTTCTAAAACTAGAAGCGGGCCTTTGGAAGTCTCAAGTGGCGGGACGCTTAGCGTCCCTTTTCGACGCGCTGAGCGCGGCGGCCAAAAATAAACGGATTTTAAGCGCGGAATAAGCCCAAAGCACGCGCACAGCCGTTTTTGCAAAACCGCCCGGCCGATTTTTTCCGCTTCTTTGACGGAATTACTGTTCACCAAAACCCAAATTATTTTTTTGCGATCTGCCATACATTTTATTTGGCATGATTTTAACGGCCGTTAAAATCATGCCAACTTAACTGGTCTTTAAAGGAACAAACGGGGTTTGCATTTCCACAACTTCCACATTTTCCACCTTGGCGCCGCTCGGGCCCTGATGGCACCAATCAATTAATTGAGCCAGCGAGGATTCTTCGCCTTCCACATCTAACAATACTCCGCGATCTTGCGTATTCTCCGCGCGGCCCATGAGGCCCAACTCCACAAACTTTTCATACGCCGACCACCGAAAACCTATACCCTGAACCCTGCCCGAAATTTTGATGTTCAAATGTTTAATCATATTTTCTCTCCAAGCTTGTGTTTAATCTTCAATCCTAAATCCAATTGCCGATTATGGCTGGTTTTTTGCAAAATTGCCCTTCCCCCCATTACTTCTATTTCCACCGCGTCGCCTGCCTTTAAACCCAGCTCTTTTAGGGCTTTAGGAGAGATGGTTACGGCCAAACTATGCCCGGTTTTAAAAACTTTTCTGTTCATAACTCTATTATAGATGATTTTTGCCAAAAAATCATCTTGACCAAATACGCGGTTTAGTGCTAAATTTGCTGTAATTCGGGCCGTGCAAACGGCTCATTCCAGGTTCAAAGAGGAAAATCAGATGACGATGATGCTCATTGTGTTCCTTTTTGGCGCCAGTCTGATGGCGCAAACCAGGCCAACGCCGGAACAGGTCCGGCAGCAAGCTTGCTGATAGCCTGCCAGGGCAAGGCGCTCCTACCGGAGTGTACCGCGATCCGGGAGGCGATCTACCCCTGGTGGGGAAAAGAACGAATGTGGCAAACAGCTGAGCCGCTCCGGCTTCGCTTGCGGATCAGCGAAGAGTTTGGCACTTTGGTGGTGGAGATGGGCCTCATGGG
>JAJYWK010000009.1 GCA_021791515.1 bacterium
GTTTACCTCAACCATTCCCATAGCCGGCAATAGTTTAACTGAAAGTTTGGCAAAAGCCTTGGGTATTGCCAGCGCCAAGGCTGAGGAAATCAAAAAGAAAGTTGGGCTAAATAACACAGCAGAGTATCCAAATATTCGTTCCAACCTTTTGCCGGTCTTAAATGTTTTGATTGCGGAAATAAAAAATATTTTAAAATTTCATTCCGAGCATTCCGATAAGCAAGTAGAAAGGGTTGTGCTGTGCGGCGGGGGAGCCAGACTGAATAATTTGGCTGAATTTTTAGCCCAAAATTTGGCTGAAGCCGGAGTAATTAAAGTGGAAACGGCCAAACCTTGGCAAAATCTTCCCAAAATATCCGCGCCGCCTTTGGATGAAAGCACTTCTTTAAGTTTTGTTACGGCCATCGGTTTGGCCTTAAGAGGAGTTGATCATGAAGTCGAGTAATACAACCTTCAATATTCAGCACCTCTTTGGCATAATGTAAGCAATTAGATATAGTAAAATCATCGGACAAAGAGAATTTTTATTAAAGTAAGGTGCTGAATTCCAAACGCCTTTGTAAAATAAAAAATGAAAAAAGTCAGAAATTTTATAATCAAGTTAATTTTTGCCAGACGCGCATAAGGCGTTTGGAATTGAAGGTTGATATACTCGATGAGGTTGATTAATTTACTTCCCAAACCCAGACAAAGTGAAATTAGGTACGAAGTGGTTTTTAAAACCCTGCTGAAAGTTTTTGTTGTGTCTTTAATTAGCTTTGCCGCGGTGTTTATGGTTCAACTCGGGACAAAGTTCTATTTGCAAGCCGAGAATGGCAGCATGCAGGCCCAAATTGATGAGTTAAGAAATCAAGTCAACAAACAAGACAACGCCGTCATTAAGAAAAAAATTCAAGCCTTAAACGGAGAAATCGGAGATTTTAACACGTTAGCCGGCAACGCGCCAAAATGGTCACAGGTCATTGAGGCCTTTGCGCCTTTGCCGCCTGCGGGTGTAAGAATTGGCAGTTTAAACGTGGACGCGCCAAGAAAAATGATTACCATTAGCGGCACCAGTCCGACCAGGGAATTAGCTATCCTGCTGCATGATATAATTTTGGCTGACGAAGAGCATTTTATAAATATTGACTACCCGTTGGAAAATATTCTAAAAGCTGTCGACGTAAGTTTTCACTTCACTTTTAATTTTAAAGATACTTTAATCAAATAGCTGTGGAAAAATTTTCTGCAAAAAATAAAATAATTGTATTAAGCATAGTTTGGCTTGTTTTAAGTTTTGCCATGCTGTTTTATTTTTTTGGGTTTCTTGACGAATCCAATTCCAATTTAGTTCTTAGCATGCAGCAGCAGAAAAAGGAGTTGTTAAGCTTAAAAGCCGAGCGGGATAATTATAACCAGGCAAGGGCAGATTTAGACAAGCTTGTCGCGGCTGAAATCCAGCCCGATGATTTTTTTAGCCGGGACGTGACCTTTGTAAATGAAATTAAAACCCTGGAAAGGTGGGCGGAAAAGTTAAACGTCAATATGCAGCTCTCGGGCATCAGCGGAACTGTTGCCAGCGCACCCAAAGCAAAAACCACGACGGCTTTGGCGTCAATTCCTTTTGGCGTAAGTTTAAATGGTACACTGTCCGACGTTACGGCCTTCGTGCAGTTATTGGAGCATTTGAATTTTATTACCAATGTCAACTCTTTCTCTATTACAGCCGCTGACCCAGGCAAAATTAACATGAGTTTAACCGCTAATTTTTATCTAAGGAAATAATTTTGGCCCTGAAAAATTTTGAAGTCGGAAAAAATATAAACTTAAGGAGTTTTAAAAAAATTTGAAATTTATGTTTACTTCTAACGGGATAAGCCTGGGTAAGGCAACTTCTATTAACACAAAAAATTTACTCGGCCGGCTGGCCAAGAATTTTAGCTGGCTGTTTGTTGTCGGCTTGTTAGTTTTGCTGGTAATGGAAGCTTTTGAGGTTAAGCGTTCAATTTCAGTTTTATTAAATGCCACTCAGGAGCCGTTTGTAATAAAAAACGAACACGGAATAAGAATTGATTTTAAAGCATACGATACAGCCGTGGAGCGGATCAATTCGGGCAAAACTTTTGAGCCGAAAGTTAATATTACCAACAATCCTTTTGGTTCGCGTTAGGTAAAAATAACCATGTTGTTATTGCCGGTTTTTGTTCTTGAACAAGCCGGCGATTTTGGGTATAATCAAAAATGACTGTTAAGTCATTTTTGTCCCGAGCGAAGCCCTGGTTTAGGGGCGTAGCGGAGGGATCCCTTAACTAACGTTGCGCTCGTCCCGGTTGCATAATAATGCAACGGGATTAATAGCTCATTCTTGCCCCGCCCGACTCGCCTGACGAGACTCCGTAGCTCATTTGGATAGAGCGCCTGGCTTCGAACCAGGAGGCAGCAAGTTCGAATCTTGCCGGAGTCACCATAAAACATTGAAGCGAGTCAGGCGGGCGGGGAGCACCGGTCTTCGGAACCGGGAATGTAGGCTTGCCCCGCCCTTTCTTTTATCCCCGTGGTGAAACGGATATCACAACGGTCTTCGGAACCGTCGTTGGGGGTTCAGATCCCTCCGGGGACACCAGAAGAAAGGGCGGGATGAAATTCCTACCGAAGGCACCAAGAGTAACGGGGTGAAGATACTTGCCTGCCCGCCGAAATCGAAGGATTCAAATCCTGTTTACCCCGTAGAGTTTTGCGAAGCAAAAATTCTACCGGGGCCGAGTGCGCACCATAATATCAAAGCGAGTCAGCCGGGTGGGGATTGAACCCACAATAAATAGTTTGAGATTAGGAGGAATATTTGACTTTAAGAACTGACTATGATATTATATATGAAGTATGATAAAGGGTTCGAAAGTATCATCACGGCATTGGAGTGTTAAGGATAGGGCTCAAAAATTGAGGTCTAAAGGTTTTAGTTATACTGAAATACTTCAAAGAGTGAATGTTTCCAAATCAACAATAAGTTTGTGGTGCAGAAATATCCAACTAACTAAGAGCCAAAGAGATCGTTTACATAGCAAGCGAGGAGATGTGATGGCAGGAGTTAAGGTGATGCAGAAGTATTTCTGGCGGAAAAGAGAAGAATATTTTTATAGGGGGTCAAAAAGTGTCCCCGCGTTAGGTAAAACAAATCGTTTTCTTGCCGGTTTGGTACTGTATTGGGCTGAAGGTACAAAGCAAAAAAATCCGGATATCACCAATTCTGATCCGCGTGTGATTAAATTTATGGTTTCTTGGTTCCGCGAATTTTATAATATTAAACCTGAAAATTTAGTTATACATCTGCATTTACATACTGGACAAAATGAGCAAGATATGAAACAATACTGGTCGGAGCTTACAGGTATTCCGTTATCTAATTTTCAGAAAAGTTTTATAAAGCCTGAAGGCTCCGGATACAGAAAAAAAATATTATATAATGGTACCGTTAAATTAAGAGTCAGGGGTAAGGGTAGTACCTATTTACTTTTTCAGATTTTAGGAGCAATTGCAGGTGTTTTAAAAAATTTAGTTAATGAAGCTCCAAAACCGGAAGACTGGATGCAAAGATTGCCGTATGTATAATTTATGGGTCGGTAGCTCAGTTGGTAGAGCAGCGGACTCTTAATCCGCTTGTCGTGGGTTCGATCCCCACCCGACCCACCAAGGGAAAAATCGATGTTAATTTTACTTTTAGGGCCGGATGGATTTTCCAAACGGCAATATGTTCAGGAACAAGCGGCAAAGACAAGCTCTGTGGCCGTTTTTTTTGCGGCAGATGAAATGCCGCCGGTCGATTCTCTAACCGGCGCTGATTTATTCAGCAAAGCCGGGGTGTTTGTTTTGTCCGGTTTGATTGAAAAATTTAATCAACTCGAGGTTGTGGAAAGGCTGGTTGCCTCCAAAAATCAGATTATCTTTATAGAAGAAAAATTAGATAAACGCTTAAGCGCCAATAAAAATTTATTGGCCAATAAAAATATCGCGGTTAAAGAATTTATTTTGCCGCGCGACAAAGAGTTGAATAATTGGATAGCAAATCGCGCAAAATTTTATCATGGAAAAATTTCCCCTGCCGCTGTGGAAGAATTGGCTAAACGTTTAGGCCGCGATCAGGCCAAAGAAACCAAGGCCGGCGGCAAAGTTGTGGCTGTGGAAGAAGTTTATAATCTCTGGCAGGCGGATGCCGAAATCCAGAAGCTATTGGCTTTGGCCGCCGGCCGGGAAATATCTGCTCAAGACGTTAAATCCCTAATTTCGGAAAATGCGGAAATAGACGTGTTTGATATTACCAACGCCATTGCCGATGGCCAAAAACAAACGGCATTGGAGTTGCTGCACAGGCATTTAAAAAATCAGGCGGGGGCGGATGAAAAAGGCTCAATTATTCAACTTAACGCTTTGCTTAGCGAACAATTTAGAAATGTGGCAATGGTACAGGATTTTATTTCCCAAAAGAAATCCGAAAGCCAAATTTTAGAAGCCACCGGATGGAAGAGCGGCCGGCTGTTTGTAATGAAAAAAGTCGCGCAAAAATTCGCGCCGAAAAAAGTTTTAGAGTTTTTGGCCAAGCTCGCGGCTTTAGATGAGGAATTAAAGAGCACTTCCACTCCGCCGAAAGTTTTGCTGGATTTAATTGTCAGCCAGCTTCTCTTGTAATTTTTTAGAATATGTGCTATAATGTATATACATTAATTTAATCCTCTTTTGAGAGGATTTTTTAGCCCCATTTTTTAGAGGGCTCAAATATAAAGGAGATAAAAACAAAATGCAAAATAAGCGGTATTTAAAGATTGCGGCAGCCGTTGCAATCTCGGCCGGTTTGGTGTTGCCATCCCTGTCGGCTTTCGCGTCTGATATAGACGGCAAAATTTTAGGCGTGCAGACCACTATGGAAGAAGCGCGCAAACAGGCTCAGGAGAATATTAAAAAAGAACAGGAAAAGTTAAAGCAAATTCTGGAAAATAAGAGGGAAGAACTGAAAAATCTGCAGGAGCAGAAAAAACAGCAGATGGAAGCGGAAAGGGAAGCAAAAAAACAGCAGATGGAAGCCAACCGCGAAGCTTATAAACAATGTTTGGAAGTAAACCGGGAAGTTAAAAAAGCGCACCAGGAGGAAGTCAAAGGGCATTTGGAATATTATAAGGATGCCATTAAAGACGCGCAAAGCACTTTTTCCACTTCCACCAAAGAGAGTCTAAAGGCTTATAAAGATGCTATAAAAGCCGCGCAGGAAGCCAGAGCGACTGCGGTTGAAAAAGCCCAAAATGATTACAAGACTGCTTTTGATGTTGCCAAGGCCGCTCGCCAAAGCGCGCTTTTAGGCCTTGCCAGCAGTACCGCTTCCACCACCGCGGACACAATCGCGCAAATTAATCAAACTTACAAAACCACGGTTAAAGCCGCGCAGGAAGCGCGCAGGGCCGCCATTAAAGCCGCTAACGATGCTTTTAAACAAGCCATGAAAGACATCCGCGCTAAGTACCAAGACGCGCTTAAAGCCGCGCGCCAGGAACGGGATGGTGCGTTTAAAGCAGCCAAAGAGGCCAGAGAGAACGCGAATCAGGAAGCTAAAGAAAAGCGCGACGGCGAGTTAAAGAAGTGTATGTTGCCGCCGGTTACTCCGCCGACACCTAATTCAACTACAACTCCGCGATAGTCAAAACCAATCCCGTCCCGCCTTTGGCGGGACGGGATTTAGCTAGTCCGGAGATAAAAATCACGTAAACTAATTTAGGACTCACTGTATTTTATGGCGCAGGTTTTAGGCAAGCACAGCAGTTTTATTGCCAAGAATTTTAAAAAGCACGCCTTAATTTACATTTTGGCTGTTTTGTTTTTTATTTTGGGCGCGTTCGCCAGTTATGTTCTGGCGTATCAAATTTACGGCGGGCGGAATTTTATTGCCAATATAGTTTTATTTGCGCTGTATTTAGCGGCGCTGTTTATTATTGCCCGGGCATTGGGTTTTTTATTCAAGACGGACAGCTTTATGCTCGGCGGCAGGGGGGAAAAAATAATTGCGCGCGAACTTAGTAAACTGCCTGGCGATTATTTGGTTTTACGCAATGTGCAAATCGGCCGCAGGCGCGCGGATATAGATTTTATTGTCTTTGGCCCCAAAGGCTTAATTACGGTGGAAGTAAAAAGCCACGGCGGACAAATTACGTTTAATAATTTTGAACTCTATCGCAACGGCTGGAAAATTTCCAAGCGCAATGTACTTTTGCAGGCCAAAAACGAAGCGCAAATGCTTACGGACTACTTAAGGCGCTATGGTTTTAACGGGCAGATTACGCCCGTAATCGCGTTTTCTAATTTTTACGCCAGAATGAATTTTGGCTATAAGCCCCAAGCCGGCGTGTATGTGGTCCAAAAATCCTGGCTGAATAACCTAATTCTCTCTTTGCCGGAGATAAGTTATAATATAAAAAAGCCGGTTTTAGAGCAGGCCTTAAGAAGGCTGGTAAAAAATTAAATTTATTGGAGAAGTTGCCATTAAAACTAAAAAAGCAAAATTATAGATATTGCCGGAGCGGCAGCAGGATTTTACGGAGCCAAAAAGATTAATAAGGGAGTTTAATATTTTTATTGCGCATGCTATGGCCTCTCGTTTATGCCGGACCATATTTTATCATAATTAATTGGAGCCTTATTATTATTTTGAATTCATCTGGCCGGGGAACAGAACTAAAATTTTATTAAATATAATGAACATAACCGCACTTTTTATTTCTATTTTAATTGCCCAAGCGGCTGGCGGAGTCGGTTCTATTTTTACGGCAAATAGCGTAAAGGTTTGGTATCTAACATTAATCAAGCCTTCTTTTAATCCGCCTTCGTGGGTCTTTGGGCCGGTTTGGACTTTGTTGTTCGTGCTAATGGGCACCGCCGCTTATTTGATTTGGCAAAAGCGCGGTACTGCAGGCGTAAATTTGGCGCTTGCGGTTTACGGCACGCAACTAGTTTTGAACGCGCTGTGGTCGTATTTATTTTTTGGTTTGCATAATCCCGTCCTGGCGCTGGTGGAAATTGTTTTTTTATGGATTTTGATTTTGGCCTGTGTAATTCTGTTTTATCCAATCTCCAAAACAGCCAGTTATTTAATGATTCCGTATATTTTGTGGGTTAGCTTTGCCGGAGTTTTGAACTTTTTTATTTGGAAATTAAACTAATGCTTAAAAGCAAATTCATTACCGTAAACGACAGCTTGCAGAAAGGTTATAAATACCAATTGGTTGAGCCTGTGGGGAAAAAGTTTGATTTGCGTTTTAAGCCGGAGCTCACACCGAAACAAATGTTGGAGCTCGGGGTGTTTGGGGGATTATACTTGTACGATTGCCAAAAAGAATTTCCCCGCGGTTGGTTTACAAAAGCCAAAATGGTAAACAAAAAAGTGACAGTGGAAAAAAACCATGATGCCAGTTTAAATTTTTTTAAAGTCAACGCGTCGCAGCCTTTGGCAGTGTGGCAGAAAAAAGGCTGGCTCCATCCGCAGGACCCGCGCGGCTGGTTTCAGTGGTATTGCCGCTATTTTATGGGCAGGAGGACCCAAGACGACGACCGTCAAATTAAGCGCTGGCTGGCCATAAAACGCCACATCGCTCAAATTAAAAATTTTTGCCGCAAAGGCGACTTTGCCTGCCGCCGAAAACAGCGCCAGGCAGTACTGCATTGGGCTTACGATTCAAGAAAGATTTAAAATGGGGAATAATCAGCTTTTAATCGTCATCGGGCTTGTTATTATAAACCTATTTTCTTTTGCATTTGTGGGGGTAAATAAAAGTAAAAGCCCAAAGCCAGAAAATTTTTTAACTGGAGGTTGAACTGATTTTGGCAGGCCAAGCTTTGCTAATTAATTATTTTAATTCATTAATTATTAACTAAAAAAATTATGGAAAACGAAGTTAAAGAAAATAGCCAATGCGAACATTGCTGCCACGGTAAAGGATGCAAAAAATGGTATCATCGCGGCGGGGGGACTGCCGGGGGAGCTTATGGATTGGGTTTTATTGGCGCGCTGGTCTACTACATCCAGCACGCCGTAACCTTTGGCATGGGGGTCTTAGGGTTTTTAAAAGCTCTTGTCTGGCCGGCGATGTTGGTGTATAAGTTGTTGGAATTCTTAAAGATGTAAAAGCTAGGTTTTAAAAGGCTCGGCCAATGGCTGGGCCTTTTAAAGTGCTATTAAGCTCTTGACGTTTTGTTTGAAATGGTTTTGTTATTTTGTATAATGTTTAAATCACACTGTTTTGGAGGATTGATGAAACACGTTGCAGGATACGATCGCGATTTTGCGGCGCAATTTTTCCGCCGTACGTTTCATTCTTTGGCGCCTGACGGTCGATTTGCCAGCGGTGTAATTATGCCGTTGGAATTCGACTATGTCGCCCAGAGGTTGGCAGAAACCGTAGTGTTTAGCGAGCAGTCGAGGCTTGGCTCACCTTGGTTTAATGGCGACGTTAGGGACCTCGCGGAAGCAACCCGTAGGACTGAAGATCGAAGGCTTTTGCAATTGGCGGAAACCGCGGCAAACCATCTTTTGGTAGTGGAAGGCGTAGTAAGCCGTGGAGGGTTGCGAAATCTGCGTAGCGATCGACGTCGGCAAAACGAGCGGCCTCTTGACCGGCAAAAGTTGGCCGGCGTGCTTTACCGGCACGCGTCCAACTGGCGTTGGCACAAAGAACCGGAGCGCTTTGTCCTCCGGCGGATGTCCGCCAACATCCAGCCTTGGGTAGAGCTCCTCCGGCTCATTCCAGGCAATGATTATTTGGAAATGCTCGGCCAGCGAGCGTCTCGGATCATCATTATGCCCGGAGACTAAGGCAATGCTCGCATCTACAAAGCGCAAGCGACAACCCGACCCGCGGGATCCAGTCGCTTGCGCTTCAAACATTTGTGCCAGCCTTTTTGCTTTACATACTACCCTATCTGCCGTTAGGCAGGGTAGGTAGGGTGGGGATACAGTCGTACAAAAGGACCCTGCAATAGGGGTTTTAAAATAGTGCCATACTATATATAGTTATCCACAATTATTATTTGACAATAGGTGAACGATTGTATAATATGATTTTGAAAGGCGGTGAAAACTATGGCTATTAATCCTCCTCCTGGAAAAGGTCGCGTCGGCGCGGTCAAAAAGCGCATTCAAGTATGGAATCCAAAAACAAAGCGTTATACGAAAATTAACACAGATACGCATTTATTTATGGACCAATTTTCTAAAAAGAACAAAGCCTTTAAGGGAGTCCGAAGATATACATAATTTTGTCAGAGATCCGAGGATGGTTCAGAGCAGTCCAAAATCGAAAACAAAATTAAAACCCCAAGCCTTAGGCTTGGGGTTTTGTGTAAGTATTATCTTTGAGCTCTTTTTCTTTCAGTCGCATTTAAAATTTTCTTTCTTATCCGAATGGAAAGGGGAGTAATTTCCACCAGTTCATCGCGGCCGATGTATTCCAGGGCGAAATCCAGTTCAACCGGACGCGGGGGAGTAAGGATTATCGCTTCATCGGTTCCCGAGGAGCGGATGTTGGTAAGTTTTTTGGTTTTACAGACATTAAGCTCTAAATCAGTATCTACCGAGTTTTTACCCACCACCATGCCTTCGTAGACATCTACAGCCGGGCCAATGAACAAAATTCCGCGTTCCTGGGCGTTGTTAAGGCCATAAGCGTTGCTTACACCGGTCTCACTGGAAATGAGGCTACCGTGGTCGTTTACGTGTTCATCAATATCGTGTACGGGTTTGTAGCTATCAAACAAATTATTCAAAATAACCGTGCCTCGCGTGCGGGTTAAAAGCAGATTTTTTAATCCTATTAAACCGCGAGTTGGTATAAGATATTCGGCGTGCAGTTCGGCGTTGCTGCCGGAAGAATCCATGTGCAGCATTTGCGCGCCGCGCCTGCCAAGTTCTTCAATAACCGCGCCCTGGTATTCATTGGGCACGTCTATGGTGACAACTTCGTAAGGTTCTTTTTTTACGCCATCTTCTTCGTGATAGATTACCTGCGGCTGACTCACTTGCAGTTCAAAACCTTCGCGTCTCATTGTCTCAATTAAAATTCCAAGGTGAAGTTCGCCGCGGCCGGAAACCAAAAAGCTTTCTCCGCCTCCGCCAGAGGCTTCGGCGGACAAGGGCGCGCCTTCCAAAGTTTCAACTTTCAGAGCGACATTCGTCTCTAATTCTTTTAGCAATCGATCGCGTAAATTTCGCGAAGTGACCAGTTTTCCTTCGCGGCCGGCAAACGGGGAAGTGTTAACGCCAAAGGTCATTTTTATGGTTGGCGGTTCAATTATAACCGGCTCTAAGTGAATGGGGTTAATTGGATCAGTTAGCGTTTCGCCAATGGAAATATCGTCAAAGCCCGCAATGGCTACAATGTCTCCGGCCTCGGCCTGTCCAACATCAACCGGCCCCAAGCCTTCGTACATTTGCAGGGAAGTGGCCTTGCCATTCGTCCGCTGGCCTTTGGTGTCTATGCGGATCAAGTTTTGGGCTTTTTTTACACTGCCGGATAAGATTTTGCCAATGCCCATTTTGCCTTTGTAGTTGTCGTAAAACAAAGCCAGGACTAACATGGCAAAAGGATCTTCTGGTTTAACATCAGGCGCGGGGATGTATTTGATAATCGCCTCGAACAAAGGCGTAACATCAGGCTCGGCGTTGTTGGTAATTTTGCCAAGCAAAACATCCAAATCCGCATCTGCCAGACCTTTAGCTCCAGAGGCGTAGATAATTGGAAAGTCTAACTGCGCATGGTTGGCGTTTAAGTGTACAAACAAATCAAAAGTTTTATTTACGGAGTGGTCTACCTGGGCGTCGGGCTTGTCTACTTTGTTAATTACCACAATGGCTTTAAGGCCAAGCTCCAGCGCTTTTTTAAGCACGAATTTGGTTTGCGGCATAGGGCCTTCTTTGGCATCTACCAACAAAAGCACTCCGTCTGCCATTCTTAGCGTGCGTTCCACTTCGCCGCCAAAGTCCGCGTGACCCGGAGTGTCCACAATATTTATTTTGATGCCGTTGTAAATCAGCGAAGCGTTTTTGGCTTTAATGGTAATGCCGCGCTCGCGCTCTAAATCCATGGAGTCCATTATCAAATCTTTCTGATCCGCGTCAGTTTTTACAGTGTGCGTTTGTTTGAGCATGGCGTCTACTAGCGTAGTTTTTCCATGGTCAACATGAGCAATGATTGCGATATTTCGGATGTTGTTTCTAGTTGGCATAATAGTTGGGTTTTTCCATGCTTGCCCCGTAGCGTCCCGACAAGTCGGGACTGCTTCGGGGGTCAACGTGCGCGATAATGGCAATGTTTCTTATATTATTTCTCTTCATAGATATATAATACGAAACTACGAAATGTATCCGAATCTACGAAAGTGTTACGAAATAAGTTTTCGTAGTATTTTCGTTGTTTCGCATGTCGTTTTCGTATTCATTAAAAAATGCCCACAACCTTCCTTGGGCTGCCTTAAAATATATCACAAATTCAGTTTTTAGTCAATCTTTGCTATAATATAGCTACAGAAAACTACAGGGGGGAACACTACAGATGCCTACAGAGTTCATCTGTAGATTAGCATTAATTTATTGTCTTTATGGTAAATCAGAAACAACAAACAATTATTTTTGGTCTGCTTTTAGGTTTGGTCGCGTTTTTAATTCTGCTGGTCTGGCTGCCTTTTTTGAAACTTTTGGCCCTGGGCGCGATTTTGGCAGTTTTGTTTAACCCCGTGTTTAAACGAATTAGCAAGGAAGTCAAACATGACTCGGTAGCTGCTTTTTTTACTATTGTCTTAATTCTTTTGCTTGTTATTCTGCCTTTGTATTTGGTGGGCCAGACGCTGTTTAATGAAATTGTGAGTTTGTATAACCAGTACAAGACCGGCGGGTTGGTTTTTAATAAAACCGCGTTTGTGCAAAGCCTGCCGAGTCAGATCCAGCCATGGGCGTTGAAATTATTTGCGGACATTAGCTTAAAAATTTCTGAATTTACAACTAATGCCTTTGCCGGAATTACCGCGCTGCTTTCTAATTTAGCCAACTTCGTAATTTCTTTGGTACTGGTCTTTTTTACCACTTATTATTTATTGCGCGATGGCAATAGCATTAAAACTTATATTTATTCGGTTTTGCCAATTCCGGCCGAGCAGGAAGACGCGGTGGCAAAAAGGTTGGAGAACGCGATTTCCGGGGTGGTTAAGGGATCGTTTTTAACCGCCTTGCTGCAAGGAGTGTTGGCTACTCTGGGTTTTTTGATTTTTGGCGTACCACAGCCATTTTTGTGGGGCGCGTTTACGGTTTTAGCCGCCTTGGTGCCGAATTTTGGCACCTCGCTTTCGTTAATTCCGGCGATTTTATATCTATTTATTACCGGCCATACAGGGGCGGGCGTGGGTTTGCTGATTTGGGGGGCTTTAGCGGTCGGGACTATAGACAACATTGTAAGTCCCAAATTTGTCGGATCGCGCACGAATATCCATCCGTTATTGGTTTTATTTTCGATTATCGGCGGGATTAATTTTTTTGGCTATATTGGTTTTCTCCTCGGGCCCATTTTAATGGCGTTATTTTTAGCGCTTTTAGATGTGTACCGCAATATTTTAAAGAAAGATAACGGGTAAAAATCAACACAAAAAAATGAACTGGTACCAGTTTACCAAAATTCAGCTGGAAACGGAGCTGAAAACTAATTTAACAACCGGCTTAAGTCAGGCTGAGGCTAAAGCCAGGCTTAGTCTACAGGGCCCCAATCTCTTGCCCGAAAAACCGCCCGAAAGTTGGTGGTTAGTTTTTTTTAGGCAGTTTCAAAGCCCGTTTATTTATATTTTGTTTGTTTGTTCCGCTGTAATTTATTTTTTAAATCAAATTACCGACGCGTCCATTATTTTAGTCGTCTTGCTGATAAATGCCGTAATTGGCATGCTGCAGGAAGGCCGGGCCGGCAGAATTTTACAGAGTTTAAAAAAGCTTTCCTTTAGCGAGGCCACGGTGCTTAGGGAGGGGGTGGAAGTAATTTTACCCGAAGCCGAGGTGGTGTTGGGCGACATTTTGGTTTTAAAAGAGGGGCAGAAAGTCACGGCTGACGCCAGGGTGATATTCAGCCACAATTTAGGGCTGGATGAGGCGGCTTTGACCGGAGAGTCAGGCGCGGTACCAAAAAAAGATGCTGTGCTGGGGGAAGAAAATTTGCCGGTTTCCGCGCAACATAACCTTGTGTTTAAAGGTACCGCTGTGCTTTCCGGCGACGGACAGGCTGTGGTTGTGGGAGTCGCGCAAAATACGGAAATCGGCAAAATCAGCAAAATGCTTCAGCGGACAGAGACAGAAATGCCTTTACAGAAAAATTTAAAGCGGCTGTCTAAGGCCATAATTTATTTTGTACTGGCCTCTTCCGTATTTTTATTTTTTTTGGGTATTCAGACTGGCCGCTCGGGCAATGAAATGTTCTCTTTGGTGGTTTCTTTGGCTGTTTCCGTAATCCCGGAAGGCCTGCCCCTGGTTTTAACCGTAATTTTGGCGCACGGCGTTTGGCGGATGAGCAAGAAGCAGGCGCTGGTTCGCAAATTGGGCGCAGTGGAAGCTTTGGGGGAGGCTAAAATTTTAGCCGTAGATAAAACCGGCACGCTTACCGAGAATCAAATGGTAGTAAGAAGAGTATATACAGGCCAGAAAATTTTTCATATTTCAGGCGAAGGCTACAAACCCCAAGGCTCTGCATTGTTTGGAGATTTGCCGGTTGCTGACAATATAGATATACAAATGGCCGCGAAGATTGCAGTTTTAGTCAGCAAAGCCACGGTGCAGTTAGATGAACAATCCGGAGTGTATAAAGTTTCCGGCGATCCAACAGAGGCGGCTATGGCGGTTTTAGGCGAGAAGCTTGGGATTAATAAGGAACGGGAGCAGCAGCAGTTTGTGGAGCTGGCGGAAATTCCTTTTGAGTATAAAAATAAATATAGGGCCGTGTTTTATGAAAACAAGGAGCGGGTATTTTGCGC
The DNA here is from genome assembly GCA_021791515.1 of bacterium. GTDB lineage: Bacteria > Patescibacteriota > Doudnabacteria > UBA920 > UBA920 > PALSA-1336. Next base: position 14,011 of record JAJYWK010000009.1, read on the forward strand.
CGCGGCTGGCGCGCCGGAAGTGATTTTAGCCAGCGCCACGCATTATTTGGAAAACGGGCAGGCAAGGGAGTTGTTGGATCGCGAAAAAAAACTGTTTGAAGAGGCGCAGGAAGAATTTTCACAAATGGGCCTTCGGGTGGTCGGGTTTGGTTATAAATTTTTAACCAAGACTCATCCGTTTGATAACATCCATAATTTAGTATTTGGCGGATTTTTTGCAATTGAGGACGCGCTTAGGCCCGAAGCCAAGCAGGCTGTTGCGTTTGCCCAAAGCTCGGGCGTAAAGGTGGTTATGATTACCGGAGATTTGCGTTCCACCGCCAAAGCCATTGCCACGGAAGCGGGAATATTTAAAGAAGGCGATACCATTTTAACCGGAACAGAGTTGCAGTCTTTGTCCAAAGAGCAGCTTGCGGGTAAGCTTGACAAGGTTTCGGTTTTTGCGCGGGTGGTGCCGGAAGATAAAATGAAAATTATTGAAGCTTACAGGCATATTGGCTTAGTGGTGGCCATGACCGGCGACGGAGTCAATGACGCGCCGTCGCTTATGGCCGCTGATTTGGGTGTGGCAATGGGGAAAATCGGGACCGAAGTGGCCAAAGAAGCATCCGACATAGTTTTGCTTAATGATAATTTGCACGGTATAGTTACCGCCATAAAAGAAGGCCGGGTAATGCATTCTAATATTAGAAAAGCTCTGCAGTTTTTATTTTCCACTTCTTTGGGCGAAATGTTGACTATTGTATTTACGCTGTTTTTGCGTTTGCCTTTGCCGGTAACCGCGGTGCAGATTTTGTGGCTGAATTTAATTACCGATCCGCTTTCCGGGGCGGCTTTGGCTTTGGAAAAAGAAGAAGATGGCGAGGTAAATAAAAAATCGCATTTTTCCAAATATTTTTTGGACGTTTCTTCTTTAAGCCATATTTTGCTGATAGGTTTGGTTATGTCTTCAGCCGCCATTTATGTTTTTAACAGCTATTATTTAGGAGAAATGGCCAAAGCGCAAACTATTGCTTTAAGCCTGCTGGCGGTATTTCAATGGTATAATTCGCTTAACTGCCGCTTTAATAAGGCCAGCATATTTACCACAAAGATATTCAGTAATAGTTATATTTGGATGGCTTTTGGCTTAAATCTTATTTTGCAATTATTCGCTGTTTATAATCCGTTTATGCAAAAAGTGTTAAAAACCACAGCGCTGAATTTGAATGATTGGCTGGTTGTTTTTGCGCTGGGATTGTTGGTGATTTTGGCTGATGAAATCCGCAAGTGGATTTTGCGCAGGCGGTCGGTTTAACGGATTTGTCAGTGTTTCTTAGAAGCCCTTATTATGCTAAGATAATAGGGTATTATTTGATTTATGTCCTTAGATTTTCACAAACAAATTCAGAACCTTCCGCCGACAATTTTAACGATTTTTGGCGCCACCGGGGATTTATCTGCCGACTATTTAATGCCGGCTCTGCTTCATATGGACAAGCACAGGCTGTTGCCGGAAGATTTTAAGCTTGTTTGCGTAGGCCGCAGGCCGTTTAACCACGCGCAGTATTTGGATTATATTATAAAAAAATCCGGGGTAATAAAAAAACTTTCCAGCGCGCAAAAGAAAAGTTTTTTAAGGCATTTAATTTATTTTGAAGGCGATTTTGCAGATGCCGGTAAATTCCAAGTATTGGCCAGACAGCTTGCCGACCACGAAGCGGCCAAGGGGCATAGGTGCTATAACCGTTTGTTTTATTTTGCCACCAAGCCTCAGCAATTCGCGGCCATTACGCATATTTTAAAATCCAGCGGTCTTTTAATGGCCTGCGCCGAGCACAAAAGGCAGACGCGCGTGCTGGTGGAAAAGCCGTTCGGCTTTAATTTAAAATCCGCCAGAGCTTTAAATAAACTATTTTTAAAATATTTTTTAGAAGAGCAAATTTACCGCATTGACCATTACGTGGGCAAGGAAACCGTGCAGAATTTAATGGTTATGCGTTTTGCCAACAGCCTGTTTGAGCCGCTGTGGAATAACCGGTTTATTGACCACGTGGAAATTTCCGTGCTGGAAAAAGACGGCGTGGGCGGGCGCGCCGCGTTTTACGACCAGGCCGGCGCTTTGAAGGATTTTTTGCAAAATCACATTTTGCAGATGCTGGCGTTAATTGCCATGGATGAGCCGTATAACTTAACGGCCGCCATGATCCGCGACGAAAAATTACGCGTGCTTTTAGCCTTGGAGCCTTTTACCGCGGAGAAATTATCCAGCCGTTTAATTAAAGGCCAGTATCGCGGTTATACAAAAGATGTAAAAGGTGAAAGCAAAACCGAGACTTATTTTGCCTTAAAAACTTACGTGAATTTGCCGCGCTGGGCCGGCGTGCCGTTTTATTTGCGCACCGGAAAGGCGCTGAATAAAAAACTCACGCAAATCTCCATCCATTTTAGGGAGCCGGTGCGCTGTTTGTTTATGGGCTGCGCGGCCAATGTGTTAACTTTTCAAATTCAGCCGGATGAAGCCGTGCATTTGCAAATTAACAACAAACTGCCGGGATTGGGCGTGCGTTTGCATCAGGGCGATTTGGAATTCGGCTACAAGGCCGCGTTTAAAGGCGAAATTCCCGGAGCCTACGAGCGCCTGCTTTTGGATTTTATGGAAGGCGACCAGCGGTTATTTATCCGCTCGGACGAAATAGAGGCGGCCTGGCAATTTGTGGACAGCATCGCCGAAAATGCGCAGTTTAAAAAACTTCCGCTGAATATTTATACCAAAGGATCTAATGGGCCAAAAGCCGCTGCGGATTGGATAGCAAAGGATGCCAAGGAGTGGTGGACCCGGTAGAGATACGTTGCAACTTGATGGTCCGCGATCGTTTAAATAACAATTAAAATTTAATAAAGTTATTGAACTTAAAATAAGTAATAAATTGCAACGTAATTCTACCGGGTGGACGAGATAGAGGTTAGAATTAAGAATTTAGAATTATGAATGTAGAAGAAACAATCATTCAAATCCAGGAAAGAAATAAGAAAGTGGAAAGCGACAAGGCTTGGGA
>JAJYWK010000013.1 GCA_021791515.1 bacterium
TTCTCCCTCCCGCCAATTGATGATTATTCATCAGCTCGCGGGAAGGGAGAAAAATATTCTTCGACCGGAGTGGAGAAGGTATTTCTCCAATCAGCATTTGGCCAAACAATAGGTTCTCCACAAAGCCACCCCAAATTTTGTCTGACAAAATTTGGGGGCCCCGGCGGTCGAACGCTATTGTTTGGTTCGTCTGTATCAAAATTAATTATTAAGGTAAACAAAAACCTCCCCGCCTGTGGCGGGGAGGTTAAACGATTGCTTTAAGCTTATCGCGTTAACATTTCCATACCACAAAGGCGCCGGACTTGGCAGCCTTCTTCATGGCCTTAGTGGTGGAAATGGGGGAGAATTTGATCATCTTGTGGATATTTTAGCGCGTTTACTCGGGTTTTGTCAAACAGCGGAAGATGTTGTAAAATGGTAGGGCATATTAAAATCAAATTTTTAACCTCTCCTCTTACCCCTCTCCATGAATCCGCCTTCGTTAAAGCTACGGCGGACAGGTTGGAGAAGGGGGATATTATAAGGAATAAACTATTTATGGTAGAAGAAAGAAAACATTTTAGGCCCAGTTGGGATGATTATTTTATGGCCATTGCCAAGATTATTGCCGCGCGCGGCACTTGCGACAGGCTTTACGCCGGTTCGGTTTTGGTTAAGGAAAACCGGATAATCGCCACGGGCTATAACGGTTCGCCGGCCGGCTTGCCGCACTGCGACGACGCTGGGCATTTATTGGAAGAAGGCCACTGCGTGCGGACCATCCACGGCGAACATAATTCTCTGCTTCAGGCCGCGCGGCAGGGCGGCACTTCCACTTTGGGTTCAACAATGTACACCAAATACAGCCCGTGCATCCACTGCGCTAAATACGTTATTGCTTGCGGGATTAAAAGAGTGGTGGTGGGCAAAATTTACCGAAATCCACAGGCCGTAGATATGCTAAAGGAAGCCGGCGTTAGCGTTGAAGTTTATAAGGAAAACCCGCAGTGGTCAGAGGAATTGATGCAAATTTTTTCCGAAGATATTCCAACCCGGACCAATGAAGGCGAGGTAAAGATGAAAGAGGGAAAATAATCCCAGTAATACAACTTCCAATAGCTGCCGCTTTCTGAATAATTGGAAAAAGTTTTGTTTGGGCATTAGAGTTTTGTCATCGAAAAAGTTTAGTGGATGCCTAAGCGGCAGCTTGCCAAACGCCTTAGTAAAAGTATTTTTAATAAATTATCGGACAAATATATTTATAATTATTTTTTTCAAAAAGCCTAATAAGGCGTTTGGAGTTGGAAGATGATATACTGGGTATGCCAAATTTACTTTTAGCCATAGTCGGCCTGGCCGGCGCGGGTAAGACCGAGGCGACTGAATACATAATAAAAAAAACCGGCTGGCCAAAAGTCTATTTGGGCCAGGGCGTGATTGATGAAGTAAAAAATCGCGGACAGGAAATTAACGAACAAAACGAGCGCGCTGTAAGAGAAGAGTTAAGGGCCAAGCACGGCATGGGCGCGATGGCAATTGTAAATTTGCCCAAGATCCAAGAATTGTACGGGCAGTCAAATGTCATTATTGAAAGTCTGTATTCCTGGGAAGAATACACAAAATTAAAGGAAGAATTTGGAGAAAATTTTAAGGTACTGGCGATTTACACGTCTTTTCCTATCCGCGCGGAGCGCATGCGCAATCGGCCCGTTCGACCCTTAACAGAATCCGATTTAAAGTCGCGCGATTATTCCCAAATAGAAAATTTGCACCAGGCCGGGCCGATTGCGAGGGCGGATTGGACGATTATAAACGAGGGAAGCAAAGAGGAGTTGTATAAAGTTTTAGAGCAGATAATTGAAAATTTAAAAATCAAAAATTAAAATGACAATGTAAAATTATAAAATTTTAATCGCATTTTGCATTTTTATTTGCCATTTTCCATTTTGATATTTTCACTTTAAAATTACTATGAACGTCCGCATAAAACGCAACGATCCATCCACCCCGCTTCCCCAATATCACACCAGTGAATCAGCCGGTTTTGATATTGCCTCATCTGTTGATATAACCGTGCCTGCCGGCGAGGTGGTAAAAATACCCACAGGGCTGGTAATAGAGGCTCCAAAAGGGCATTTTTTGCTTATAGCGGCCCGCAGTAGCCTGCCTTTAAAAAAGGGTTTGGCCATGGCAAATGGCATTGGGGTAATTGACCCTGACTATGCCGGCCCGAAGGATGAAATTAGCATTATTGCAATAAATTTTACCCAAAAACCGGTAGAGGTTAAAAAGGGCGAAAGATTAGCGCAGGGAATTTTTTTGCCGGTAGAACAGGCAAGCTGGGAAGAAGTGGATCAATTGCGGGAAAAGGATAGGGGAGGGGTGGGCTCAACAGGCGGGTATCAGAGTTAATTTCTATTAATTTCGCGAGCCCGACAGGGCGAGCATATTTCCATCAATTTCCTGATTGAAATTAGTTCGGCCTAAAGGCCTCACGAGATAAGTTGAAATTAAGAAATTGTTCCATTATGAATTCAAAAAAAATAATCATCGGCTTGGTTGGGGAAAAGCTGGCCGGCAAGGATACTATTTCCGAATATCTGGTAAGCAAGTACGATGCGGCGCATTTTCGGTTTACCCACATTCTGGACGCAATTTTGGAAGATTTGGATATGCCGGTATCAAGAAAAAACGAAATAGATTTAGGCCTGGCTTTAAGGAAAGTTTTTGGCCA
>JAJYWK010000055.1 GCA_021791515.1 bacterium
TAACTCCTCCTCCCACGCACTCTTTACCTTTGTATAATACCAAACTTTGCCCCGAGGCGACAGCTTTTTGGGGCTTATTAAAAATTACTTGGTAGAGATCTTTTTTGATGCGGGTGATGGTAAGCGGCACTAGCTCTCCTTGATGCCGATAGCGGCCAGTTAATTGAAACTTGAAACTTGAAACTTGAAACACTTTTTTCTTTTTGCTCCATGCTTCATGTTTCATGCTCCATGGACTACTAATCCAATTCACAGAATGAAGTTGCGCTTCTTTCACAAAAAGCCTTTTGTCTTCAGAATTATTAGTTACATAAAGCTTGTTGCCTTTTAGGTCCTTTTTATACACAAAAAATGGGCCAAAACCCCCTATTTTAAGCCCCTGGCGCTGTCCAATAGTATAGTTTTGCAAACCTTCGTGCTGGCCTAAAATTTCGCCATTTAAGCCTACTATAGGACCCCTTTTTGGCTTTAGTTTTTGCCCCAGAAACTCTTTTAGCCTAACCTTGCCTACAAAGCACAGCCCCATGCTTTCTTTTCTGTCCGCGTTGGGCAGATTGATTTTTCGCGCCAGCGACCTTACTTGAGCTTTCTTCATCCCGCCTATTGGAAATAAAAGATGAGGCAACTGCTCCGGCTTGATGTTGTAAATAAAATAAGTCTGGTCTTTAAATTCATCTGCGCTTCGCTCTAGGGTATAGGGTTTAGGGTTTAGGGTTAAGTCTTGTGATTTTCTGCCCCCACTATACCCTTTACCCTTTACCCTATACCCTACCCTTGCATAGTGCCCCGTGGCCAAATAATCAAACCTGTGACGCATTGCCCAATTATACAAAAGTTTGAATTTGATTTCCTTGTTGCACATTACGTCCGGATTCGGCGTGCGGCCTTTTTTATATTCGTCAAAAAAATATTTCATTACTGTTTTTTGGTACTGTTTTTCAAAATCCAAAGTGTGCAAGGGAATGTTTAAAAACGCGGCCGCGCGCAAAGCCTCTCGCCTGTCCTCTAGCCACGGACATTCGTTTTTAAGCAAGCCTTCCTGCGAAGTCCAATTTTTCATAAACGCGGCTTCTACTTGATAGCCTTGTTTGATGAGCAGGTGCGCCGAAACCGCGCTGTCTATACCGCCTGATAAAGCAATCAAGACTCTCTTTTTTTGATTATTTTCCTTCATAACTGCATAATTTTATCACGTCTTCTACAAACAAACAATGGGCACCCCGCCCGCGGGCGGGGTGCCCATTGTAATAAACTAATATATATTTTATTCACAAACCCCCGCCACCCAATCAAATTCCAAATTCCAATCGCGATAAGTTGGATCTCCCGGCACCGGACCCACCCAGCCTGTCGCATGACAAGCCCAACCGGGGCTACTGGAGTGCTTTCCGTTTGGCTTGTGGGTAGAGAGCGTTTCCATGGTAGAAACTCCCAATATATAAAACGGCTTGCCCTTGCATGCATCTGTGCAATAATCGCCCCCGTAACGATGATAATAATATTCCTTATCATCCGAACCAAAACAATAGGTTCCGCTATTTGAAGGGTCAGTTGCTGTTTTTTTCATTACATTACCGGTTACTAAAGAAGAAACAAAAGTCCCCTTGCTGCTGGAATCCCAGCCGTAACACCCGCTTGGCGGGTTGCCCAATTCAAAATCTCCATCCGGATATTGACCGTTATTTTGATAATAAAAATCAAGAGCAGTCCGCATTTGCTTCATATCCGCAAGCCTTCTGGCGTCTCTAGCTTTGGTTCTGCGCTATTTAAAGAAACCAATACAACACTTGCCAAAAGGCTGATAATGGAAATTACAACCAACAGTTCAATTAATGTAAACCCGAGGTTTTGTTTAATTTTATTAACTGCCGGCATTTTGCAATTTTTTATTTTTTAAAATCTTTTACGAATTTTAGCAGCTCCGCGTGCGTTTCCCCGTTTGTGATTAATGCCCCGTTGATTTTACTGTCATACCTCTGTTCCTTTCCGTCCCTGTCGGTAACTTTACCGCCCGCCTCTTCCGCAATCACTTTTAAGGCCGCGATATCATGCGCGTAAGTATAATCGTAAAATGTGGCCACCGCGTAACCGCTGGCAATTAAAATCCCGGCGTAACAAACCGACCACGTATTAAGCCAAAAGACTTTTGGATATTTTGCGAACATTTCGCTGGTAGTTTTAACATCCCAAAACACCACTGACTGTTTTAAACCTTGTTTGTTCACCCTAACCCTTTTGCCATTCATAAATGCGCCCTTGCCAAGTTCGGCCGTATACATCCTGTCCATCATTACATCATAAATCACGCCCAGAATCGGCTTGCCGTTTTTTACCAGAGCCAAAGAAAAGCAAAAATTAGGCATGCCGTGAGAAAACGGCACGGTGCCGTCAACTGGGTCGCAAACCCATAAATATTCACCGTTATTAGACCGACTGCTCTCTTCCTCGCCTAAGACGTCATGACTCGGGAAATATTTTTTTACCCGCTCAATCACCATTCTATTAACTGCTTTATCGGTCTTAGTAACCGGGCTGCCATCGGGCTTCCATTCTCTTTTCATGCCGGCTATAAAATCTTTTTTGATAATTTTCCCGGCCTTTTTAGCCAAACTTATTGCAAATTTTTTATAGGTCATAGATTAGAATTTAGAATATCGAATTTAGAATTTAGACTTATGCGAATTTACCTCTATATTCTGGATTCCAAATTCTAAATTCTATTTAACAAATACCGTTACCAAAACACCGGCCACGACAAGCAATCCGCCAAGCACATTGCCCACCGTTGGCGCTTCGCCCAAAAAAATAAAAGCCAGGGCGATTGTCAGAGCAACGGATAATTTATCTATAGGCGCAACCTTACTGGCCTCGCCTAACTGCAGGGCTTTATAGTAAAACAACCAAGAAAGCCCGGTGGCAAAAGCGGAAAGCACAATAAATATCCACGTTTTCTGGCTCCAAGTTTTAAGCTGAGCGCTCACTCCTTGCGCGAGAACAATTGCCCAGGCAAAAAACACGATAATGATGGTGCGCACCGCCACTGCCAAATTACTGTCCACGCCTTTAATGCCCACTTTGGCAAAAATCGCCACCAAAGAGGCAAAAAAGGCCGAAAGAATTGCGTAAATTACCCAGGACATATGGGAGAAAGAATTAAGAATTTGGAATTTCGAATTTAGGATGCAAAACCCGGGACTAAATTTCTGGATTCCAGATTCTAACTTCTAAATTCTATTTAATAAAGTACGGAGCGGCCTGCGCCTTCATATTTTCCAGCGAATTATTCTCCAGCTTGTGGCCGTTAAAATAAAAACTTGGCGTGCCCGGCAAATCCAAACTTAACGCTTCCACTAAATCTTTCTGTATTCTCTCTTTAAATTTTTTGGAAGTAATATCATTTTTGAATTGGTCTATATTAGACACGCCCGCTTGCTGGGCCAAGGCGGCAAAATAGCCCAGCGGATTTTCCAATTCTGACCAGTCGGCCTGCTTTTCAAACAGCGAATCGTGCATTTCCCAATACTTGCCCTGCGCCGCTGCGGCTTCGGCCGCGTAAGCGGAAATTACCGAATTTTTATGAATTTGATAAAGCGGGAAGTGGCGGAACACAACTTTAGTATCAGTAAAAGCCTGGGGCACCTGTTTAACCAAGCTCGCGGTTTGGGCGCAAGCCGGGCATTGATAATCTTCGTAAGCAATAAATATGTTTTTGGCATTAACATCCCCTGCTATATGATCCTGCGGATTTATAGGGCCAGGCTCGCTAATGCTTTTGACCTGCGACAAATCAAAATCAGCAGCCGCATTTTGTATTTGCTGTTTTTCTTGCGGGGATATTTTAAACAAGAAATAACCGAAGCCCAAAGTTAACAAAATTACAATAACTATTGTGACTGCTTTTTTCATACTAAATTAATTCAATTAATTATTTACTTATATTAAATGACAAGAATTAAGGCTACAATTTATTTTTGTCATTTTTATTATTAGCGACGTAGAACGAGTGAAAGTTATCTTCAGATAACTTTCCGAGCCGAGCCTGCCTGCCGGCAGGCAGGGAGCTTCCGCCAGAGGCGGATCCGCCTCTGGCGGAAATACAGGTTTCCAATACCTCGCGGCTCTGCTGCGAAATGCAGTCAGCTCCCTGGGTTCAATACCTCGGAGTTCTACTCCGAGGAACCTTTATTTTTTTAATTTTTGTCATTTGCCGTTGTACTCGTCCCCAAAACTGATTTTGGCAAATTCATCAGTGCCAGCGCTTTTGCTTCTTCCGCCAGGCTTGCGAGCAGTTTAGTTTCCGCAAAAGCCGAAGCCAGACGGTCTTCTCCCAAAACCACAATCGCTAATTTGTCCCCGCCCCTATACTGCGCTAAAGCCGCAAAATTATATTGTGATTCTTCCAAATACCCAGTCTTGGCGCCTAAAATTTTAATATCTTTGTCTGCCAGCAGCTTGTCGGTATTTTTAATAACTTGATTATATCTTGAATTGTTAGTGGAACGCAAAGTAAACTTTTGCAGGCCGGCAATTTTCCGCAAATACGCGTTTTGAAAAGCCGCGGCCACAATTTTGGCATAATCCTGAGCGGTTGTAACATTATTCGGATCAAGCCCGGTAGGCTCGTTAAAATGCGTGCCCACAGCTCCCAAATCTGCCGCCTTTTTATTCATTTTCCCGGCAAAATCAGCCGGCGCCAGGCCCGTGCTTCTAGCCAGGGCATAAGCGGCATTATTTGCCGAAGGCATTAGCAGAGCATGGAGCAATCCGTCCACGGTAAATTTTACACCGGACTTGGCCTTAATGCACGCCCCGCCTTTTGAGCAGCTTCCAGCAATCTGATCATCCGTTTTTATAGCCACAGTTTTGGTTAATTTAACTTTGCTGTCCAAAACCACCAGCGCGGTCAAAAGTTTTGTTAAAGACGCGGGCACGCGGGGCAGAGTTTCGTTTTTAGCCGCCAGCACTTCTCCGGTTTTTGCATCCATTACAATATAAGCCTCGGCGCTAATGCCAGCCATGCCGGCCAAATCACTGCCATTTTGGGGCATTGAAAGAGCCGAAGCCGTTACAGGAACGAACGTTAGTAAAAATATTAAGCTGATGTAAAATTTTATTTTTGGCATTTAATCGGCTCTTTCCTACTAAATACGAAATTGACGAAATACGAAACTTGCATATTATTTTCGTATTTAGTTTTTTTCGTATTTCGTAGAAGTTTATTGCATCATGTTTCCAAACTTGCTCTGCAGCATCTTCTTATGCGATTTAAATAAATCTTCCAGGGCCGAGCGGATATGGCGGGCCACTTCGCTTTTATCTCCCGCGATTTCCGGCGCTACTTCCACGCTTAAGACTTTTTGGTTGCCGTCCGTGGTAATTTTAATTTTACCGCCTGAAGAACTGCCTGCTACCGTTACCTGCGCCAAAGTCATCTCCATTTGTTTGGCCTGCTTGCGCATTTCGTTTATGTCCTTGAGTTTGTCTAAAAATCCCATTTTGATTATTTTATTCCGATCTACAGATTTTGTGATTTTACAAATACCTACCGATGTCTAACATCTGTAGAAATCTGTGTTATCTGTTCGTCTGTATATCAGCATTACTAATTACCCAATCATTATACCTGATTGGCAAAAAAATTTCCATCATTCGAAATTATTGACTAAGACACGCGTTATAACTATTAACCTGCGCGTTATAATTGGCCGTATCCAGCTTTAAAATGTCTACTTTGTTGTTGTAAATTTTTACCAAATCGTTAAACTCCCGGACTTTTTGATTGTAAGCGTCGTAGTCGCTCTGTGTTTGCGGATGCATACTATCCAGTTCAGCCTTAATTTGATTCAGTTGCGCGTTCATAAAATCAACTTCTGCCTGCAAAGAATTTATTTCGCTTTTCAAGCTCTTGTCCACGCTCGGACAGCTGCCGGCCGGCCTTCCAAATTCCTGCACTGCCAGCCAGGTTTTTTTACCCTCATACATCCCCTGTCCCACGGCCACGCCAATTTCCTCAAATCCGGCATGCAAGATATTGGCTCTGTGGCCGGGGCTGTTCATCCAGGCGTCTACCAGGGCCTGATCATTTTTATAATTGCCCAGGGCCAAATTTTCGCCAATGGCGATGTATACATAGCCCGCGGCCCTGGCTAAATCCGCCGGGCCTTGCCCGGAAGGGCTTTGGTGCTCAAAATACTGCCGCCTGAACATATCGTCCACCTTTGCCTGCGCGGCCGCGTTAAGACGGCTGTTTTCTTTTAAAGCGGGCAAATTCCCGTTTTCTTTCCTTGCCGCGTTGGTCCAGCTAATTACACCCGCTACAGACAAACTCGCGTCTTGATGGTTAACAGCGCTCCTTAGCGGCGGCGGGGTAAAAATCTTTTCAGTCACGTCCTGCAAAGTAGCAGCCATCGTGCTGCTGGCAAAATTTTCAAACCCTGAAGATAGCTGATTTGCGTACTGTTGCCCAGTTGGCCAAAAGCGCCAACTCAAAAGGGCGATAATAATTAAAACTAAAAAACCGGTAATTTTTCCGCCTTTTGACGCAGGTGGATTTGGCTGAACGTATTCTTCCATATTCAATAAATCGCAGTTAGGTATGAACGTTTCACAATTTTGTCATTCCGAGGAATCCGCCAAAGGCGGAAACCGAGCCTGCCTGCCGGCAGGCAGGGAATCCCTTATATTTTAAAATTTGATCAAACTTCAATCGATAAGGGACATCTCGCTTCGCTCGGTATGACACAAATATATTAATATTCTTTAAGAAAAAATTTTATCTTGGATTTCTTTTAAAGCGCCAATAACAAAATTAACATGATCTTCTTCATTAACCCCGAGCTCCAAAATTCCCCGCGCAATATCTTCGCGGTTTACTTTTGCGGCAAAACTTTTGTCTTTTAATTTCTTCTTTACTGATTTGTATTCTAAACTTAAAAATTTATCCGGCCGCATATACGCGCGGGCGACCAGAAATCCGCACAGCTCGTCCACGGCAAATAGCACTTTGGCCATATTGGAAAGCCTCGGCGTCCCGCTATAAAGCGCGTGGCCCAAAATTGCATCCGTTATCTCTTTTGGATAACCCAAACGCTCCAGCTCCCTTACTCCTTCAAACGGATGGCCCTCTCTTTTTGTTTCATCGTAGTGCGGAAATTTTTCATAATCAAAATCGTGGAGCAAACCGCACACTCCCCACAGCTCTTCATCCTCGCCATACTTTTTGGCGTAAGCGCGCATGGCCGCCTCCACGCAGTACATATGCCTCCGCAAACTGTCTGATTTTACCCATTCGCACATTAACTTGTTGACTTCCTGCCGATTAATCATATATTTACTTTTCCGGTATTATGCTTTCCGCAAAAAATCTGCCGTCCGGCAGACTGCACTGGCGGGGGTAGCTTTCCATTATAGGGTAGCCGGCCTTGGCGCAAGATTCAAAGTCCGTAATTTTGCTAATGTTTTTTCTTTCTTTAATAGAAGGATAAAGCGCTAAAAATGCCACGGCAAAAGCGGCAAGCAAAAAAAATAATATGGCAATAATTTTTCTTATGCCCGGCTCAATCATAAATTATTTCTTAGTGATAAGGCCAAATCCGGATAATTTGTGGTTATAAAATTTACCCTTTCATTTTTTAAAAATTTGCTAATACGCCCCGGCTCATCCAGCGTCCAAACCGTAATCGAAAAGTTTTTTGGAATGAAAAAATGCAGGCCAAAATCCATTAGCCGATAGTGCAAACAAAAGCCATTCACTATACCCAATACCTTTGTCATGTTAAACAAAAAATCCAACACTTGCTTCAGCCTGCCAAAACGGTTTCCCAAAATCAGCTTTAGCTTAACTTCCGGATAATTCCTCCCAATTTTTTCCAAGACCGGAAAAATAAAGGAAATAATTTCGTATTCATCGATTTTCAAATATTGCTTGGCGGTCTCCGCGACTTTTAACTCATAACCCATTTCTTTTATTTCTATACTTGCTTTAACCTTGCCGGCCAAAAGCCCCACGGCCTGCGCCAAAGTCGGAACGATAAAATTTTCTTTTTGCGCGATATCGTTTAATTCTTGAAAAGTAATTTGGGAAATGGGCCGCCCCGCGATTTTTGCGTCGTGAAATACCGCCAAAACTCCGTCCAATGTTTGCCTAACATCCAGCTCCACCATATCCGCCCCCAAATCTATTGCTTTTTGAAAACTCTCCAAAGTATTTTCGCGCGCCAATTTTGGAGCGCCCCTATGGGCGACAATTTGTTTTTGCATTAGAGCGAAATAATTTTGTCGTCAACTAACGCTTTAAAATAGCTATCCAGTTCGGTAAGAGATAATTTTTTTATTTCATCCGATGTAAACCACTTAGCCTCAAGCTGCTCGCTGTCATCGTTATAGTTATTGTTAATCACGGGCTCTCCATCCAGCTCTCCAACATAAGTTAAGCGAACCACGTGCTTATCTGACGATTTTAATATGTCTTGAGTGGCAACTAACTTTGGAGTGCCGATGTAATCCAGTCCCACTTCTTCTTTTATTTCTCTGCGCAGATTGTCCAAAAGCGGTGAACCGGGATTTATCCGCCCGCCGGGCAAGTCCCACTTAGGCCCCACTTCCGGATATTTTTTCGGATTCCTGCGCACCAGCAAAAACTTCCCCTCTTTGTTCTTAAGCAAAATTTTCACTCCGACCTGCAAAATTATTATTTGCTTTCCCATAGTGCGGGCAATTCTTTTAAATTTGAAGCTCTTGTGATTTTGATGGTGTTTCCCTTCATTTGTAATGCATCTTCTGGCAATAGTTGAGTTAAAAATTTCAATTCTTCAGTACCTACGTATAAATTGCGCGGTAACTCAAAAAACATTTGGCCATCCGGAGCCATCATTCTATACCAAAATCTTAGACGATGATATAGAATACGGGGATCATTAACAATATAATTTAAACCTCCTGACATTCTTTCAATTGCAAAATCTATTTTTTCTCCCTTTAAAAACTTCCTTAAAGGCTTTGCAAAAGTTCGCGGGCTCATTACATCTCCTTCAATAACGAAATGCGAATCCAATTTTCCTTTTGCTTCTCTAGCCGGTTTATAGCCTTTTGTTAAGCAGATAGCGGCCGATCTCTTAAAAACTCCGTTCAAATCAGAAAAAAAATTATAACCATAACCTCCTATTTCTAAACCCACCATCTTTCCCATTTTATCTGGAAATTGTTGAACAAAATACTCACGGAAATCCCTAGAAGGGAAAATCAATCCCTTAAATTTTCCTGCAAAGCTGCTTTCGTGCTCATCAAATTGTGCCCATTGAACAGCCCCTCTTTTACAAATAGTAGCCTCATCTATTTCCCTTGCACCAGCAGACAACTCCTTTTGTTGGCTGTAAAATTCTTCAATTAATTTCCTAGGGGTTTCTATTGGCATAGTCTCTTTAAAATTCCATGTTAACTAATTTGTAATGAACTTATAATATTTTCCTGATTTACAACCACCTCTTTACCCAGCTTAAGATTTTTTAACTTAAACTTTCCGCTCTTTGCTTCCTCTTCCCCCACCACTAACACGAAAGGAATATTTTCTTTGTCCGCGGTTTTGACTTGTTGGGAGACTTTTCGACTCGTGAGATCAACAGCCACATTTACGCCCTGCTTGCGTAGGTCTGAAGCGAGTTGATTTGCCGCCTCAAGATAATTTTCCAAGTGACAAATGTATAACTTTACCGGCGGTTGATATTCTGGAAGCAAATTATAGGTTTCCAAAAAGTCGCGTGTGGTAACGTCGCCCCAGCCAAAACCGATTCCTGAAACTTTTTCCACGCCAAAAATGCCGACTAAATCATCATACCGGCCGCCACCAAACAGCGCGCGCGGATTTACTGGGTTAGTATCGTACATTTCAAACACCGTGCCGGTGTAATAATCAAATCCCCGGACTAAAAATGGCTCAAAAACCACGTTTGTAATTCCCAGTTTAGTGAGTTTTTGCATCAGCTCTGATGTTTCCTTATCAGGCTCCAAATTCGCATTAAACGGCTTGCCTAAGATTGCCTTGGCCTGCTCGTCAAAATCTGGTATCTTACCTTTTTTGTCCAAAAGCCGACGAAAAGTTTTTTGTTTTTCTTCATCCAGACCCATTTCAGAAAATAACCGGTTCAGCGCCCTGCGGTTATTCAACTTGATGACAAAATTCTCATCCTTCGCGCCAAAGCCTTTCATAATTTCGTAAGCTAACGATATTATTTCCACATCCGCCTCAATGCTATCCACCCCAAAAATATCGCAGTTTAACTGCCAATGCTCGCGAAGCCTTCCGCGCTGGGGGCGTTCGTATCTAAAAAGGTTGGGAATACTAAACCAGCGCAAAGGGAAAGAAAGCTCTTTGCGCTTTTGCGCGACCATGCGCGCGACCGTTGGCGTCATTTCCGGACGAATGGTAACATCCCGCCCGCCTCTGTCTGTAAAGGAATAGGTTTGCTCGCTAACTATTTCCTCACCGCTCTTGGCTCGGTACAAATCCGTCTCTTCCAAAATGGAGGCATTATATTCCAAATACCCAAACCGCTCGGCGACTTTGCGCCAAACGCCAAAAATATAGTTTTGGATAAACTGGTCTTTTGGATAAAAATCCCGTGTACCTTTATAAGGCTCCAATGAAAGTTTTTTTGTTTCAGGCATAAAAAATAAGGCTATTAATGCCTTAATTATACCTAAAAAATATTAATATAACAAATTCCGCTTAAACTAAGAGTTTTAAATCCCTATTTATAACCATCGGCTTCATCCCTAAAATTTCTTCCTTCCATGCAATTTCCGGAATCGGATTAAGCAGATAAATAGGTTTTTTCAAATAAAAAGCCACGCCCATTTCCATTAAGGTATTAGGGCCAATGTAATTTTTTATGCCGTCTTTGTCATAGTTGGTAATTAAAACCGCCTCTGGCCACTCCACTTCCTTAAAATGATCAATAATTCTTTGGGTGTGGTTATTTAAAAAAGCCGGATCGGAAAAAGGGTTGGTTTTTTTAAATTTATAGTAGTCCAAAGTGCGCGACTTTTTGCCGTCGCCGTCTGTAAATTCCACTGGGGGCATAGCGACCTGGTGCCCAAAACTTTCCAGCTGTTTTTTTACGGTTTCCATTTCTAAAATAAAAGCCGTACTGCCGCAAATGGTTATCTTCATAAACTTTACTTAGGAATTCTAAAACTTTCGGCAATTGTATTTAGCACCGGCTGTTGGGCGATGCCATTATAGATAAAATTAACTGTACTAACTAAATAGATTTCCTTGTCTGAGATTTGAAATTCTATAGTAGTGTCCAAATTATCGTAAGGATCATCTAAATAATTACTGTTAACGTCGTGTTCATCCCAAATTTTATACTTAACGCCGCTAGGGCTCACACTAATTTTATCTACGCTATAATCCGGCGTTTTGCTGTCCATTTTTTGAATAATTAGCATAGGATGCCTATGTATGACCGGTGAAGAAAAAGGCACAGCTTCGGCAATAACATTTTTTTGTGCAAAATAAATTATTTCTCCGGCCTTTTTTTCCGCGTTATAATTTTGCTTTAATTCAAAACCTTCAATTTGCGGGTAGTTGAACGACACACCAGATATTTCAGACATTGCAAAACTTTTTACATTTAAAATTTTAGGTTCCGTAAAACTTTTTAAATATGTTCCTTTAAAATAACAGGAATATTGTCCGCCTTCGGAAGCGGTATACCGCTGAATTGTGCCTGTAGCCCCTTTATTGCCTTCCGTATAATTGCTGGGTAATAACTCAAATTTCAAACTTCCCTTATATCTTTTATTTAAATACTCCTGCGGTTCCTGGCAGGCTTGCTCGTAAGTTCTACTGTCTGCCACTTCATCGCCTAAACCGGCAATTTTGTGAATATATATAGTTTCTTCTGCTTTGTTGATATTGTTTGTATTCATGGATTTTTGGGTTTTTTGATAAGACAAAATACTAAAAATAATTATGATAAGAAAAACTAAAATCAAAATTATTTTTAAAACGATTTTCATGATATTTCCTCGTCTTCCGGTCTCCATGCCGGATCTACAATGCATAAAAATTTTAAATCCTCGGTACCTTTGTTTTCTATAAACTGTTTGGAGTGAGGAGGAATATAAATCGCTTGCCCTGGAAAAACCTTTTCCAACTCATCGCCGATGTGCATAATTCCCTGGCCTGATAAAATATAGTAGACTTCGGAAGTTTTTAAGGAATGCCGCAAAGATGTTTTTCCAGGCTGAACTATGGCGTACGCCAAACTATAACGCAAATTTAAATCAGCCTTGTCCGGATGCAAAAGCTCTCTTAAAATAGTGCTGTCGCCGGCAATAAATTCTTCGCAATCTTTTAAATCTTTTATATACATAATTTTTGGCGTTAGCCAGCCGTAGCTTTGAGCTGTGGCTGGAGCGGGATACGGGAACCCCGGTATCAGATGCTTCGCATCGATACCGGGCGCGTCAGACCCGTGCCATATTCTATCCAATACTAATTTTTGGAGCGAGCGATGGGAATCGGACCCACGTCTCAACCTTGGGAAGGTCGCATACTACCATTGTACTACGCTCGCAAACAAAAATTAGTATTGGATGCCTGCCGGCGCCCAAAGGCCTCATATTTACCCGGTAAGGTTTAAGGAAACAGCAATTTATAAATTAACCCAAAAAACGGGTCGGCATTGGGGCCATAGACCATAATTCCGCCAAGCCCGCCGGTGATGGTAATGGCTGCTAATCCTGCCAGCGCCAATAAAATCACAAGCCTTGTTTCTGTTAAAAACCGCGCCAACTTAACCAAAACCGCCCAAACTTTTTCTACAAACCCACCCGGCGCGATTTTAACGGCCGTTAAAATTCTGCCAATTACATTTTCCCTATTCAGCCACAAAATTAAATACCCTATAGACAACACGCCAAAAATTACCACTGACAGTTTGGCAAATTTTTCATGCGCCTGCAAAACCAACCGCAATGATTCGTCGTCTTGAATGAATTTAACCGCCAATTCCCCCGTTTTTACGGCCACTAAACTGCCCAATCCTCCCAACATTAAAAATAAAGCTTTAACATAGAACCAATACGGCTTACCGGTAAGCTTGCGCCAGCGGATTAGTTCCATTAGCGCATAAACTGTCAATAATGCCACGGGAAAATGGACAACAACAGGATGGATATTCATACGAAATATTATACCATAAATTTTTTAACCTTTTATCAGAGGTACAAAGACAAAGCCCCAATGTTCGGTTTGCTGATATTGGTCGCGGGATATTTTATCTATTACCACAATAGAATCCTTAACCGGCGCAACAATCCGGCCGCCAATTTTTAGTTGTTCTTTCCACTGCTCGGGAATCGCCTGAGCTGATGCCGCGGCAATAATTTTGCCATATGGCGCGCCCGACGGATACCCTAACGACCCGTCCCCGTGTATCAACGTACTAGTACGATAACATATTGGGTATTGGGCCAAATTGGATTTTGTCAACTCCACAAGTTCGGGAATTCTTTCCAAAGCGATGACTCTGCCCTGCCTGCCGACGAGATAGGCCAAAAGCGCCGTCTGCCAGCCGCTGCCGGCGCCAATCTCCAAAACATTGTCCCCTTTTTTTACATCCAGCAAATCCAACATAAACGCTACGGTATACGGCTGGGAAATGGTTTGGCCAAAGCCAATGGGCAGGGGCCGGTTAAAATACGCGGCTTCAAGATACTGCGGCAAAACAAAATCCGCGCGGTCAATAACAATAAAAGCTTTTTTGACCGCCCGATTTTTCAAAACCCCCTGGCTAGTCAATTCATCCACAAGTTGCTTTTTTGTCATAAATATGGAAAAATGATACAGGCTATTTATATCATAATCTCCTTATGGCAAAAATCAAATGAAAAAATCTACGCGCAAAATTCCAGCCACCATGGCCACTCAGCACCCAGACCATGCCTGCCAGCCGTTTTGGCACAGCGAAGCGTTTATTCCGGCAGTGGAAGAAACCAAAGAACTCTATATATCTTTTTCCGACTTGGGCATTACCGAATACAAATGGGACTGGGAAGGCAAGTTGGTTGATGAGTCTGTTTTGGAAAGGCTATACGGCGAAAAATATAAATTTTTTAAAAAATTTCCGGTTGGCAAAGAAAGATTTTTAACTTTCCGCCTGCCCAACCCCAAAGTGGAAAACGAATTTCGCTTAGGCCGCGCTTTAATGGGCATGCTTACAGCCGCCTCTTTGGCCAAGCAGGTGGGCATGCACTCCCCGCCTCTGTTTGAAGTTATTTTGCCGATGACAGAATCGGCCGAAGAAATGATGGCCATTCAGGAAGCCTTTGCGGAAATTGCCAACTTAAAGCATCCGCTGAATAAATTCCAAAAAGATCTCCTGTCTCACATAGAAATTATTCCGCTGTTTGAACAGGTAAACACAATTATCAATTCCGTCAACCTGCTGGAGAAGCATTGGCAAATGCACAAAAAAATCTTTGGCTTTAACCCGCCGTATTTGCGTCCTTATGTGGCGCGCTCGGATCCGGCCCTTAATTCCGGGATTGTGCCGACCATCTTGGCCATTAAAATCGCCCTTTCCCGCTACAAAAAATTCGCAAAAAAGCACAAAGTAGATTTATACCCGGTAATTGGGGTTGGCTGTTTGCCTTTCCGCGGCGGCTTGTATCCTTTGCGTCCGGAAAGGTTTGCCAACGAATACCGCGGCGTCCGCACGGCAACAATTCAAAGCGCTTTTCGCTACGACTTTCCGAAAAGCAAAGTGGTTAAAGCCATTGCCTATTTGGAGAAGCATTTGCCCAAAGGAACGGCCGCGGACATCTCCCCGCAAGAAGAAAAAGATTTGATTAAAACCATAAAACCTTTCGAGGCCGCTTACCGCGACACGGTGGAAAAAATCGCGCCGCTGGTTAATGATATTTCCAAATTCCTGCCAAAAAGAAGGGAGCGCGTCCAGCATATTGGCCTGTTTGGCTACAGCCGCGGCGTGGGCAAAGTTAAATTGCCGCGCGCGATTAGTTATACCGCGGTAATGTATTCTTTGGGGATTCCACCCGAGCTTATTGGCACCGGCCGGGGGCTGGCCGCCGCAAAAAAAAGCGGCCGATTGAGCTTGGTTGAAAAATATTATACCAACCTAAAACACGATTTGTATTTTGCGGGAAAATTCCTTTACAAACCGGGGCTGGTTCATTTGGCTAAAAAATCACCGGCCTTCAAAGCCATTTTAAAGGATGTTGAAGAAGTTGAAAAATATTTGGGCAAACCGATGCGCGCTAAATATCTAAACGAGCAGGAACATCAATTGGTTTCCGCGCGCATTCACCAAAATCTAAAAAATCACAGAAACCTGGGCGAGCTCATAGAGCAAGCCGCGGTGCTAAGAAGAAGTATGGGGTAAGGATTAGCGATAACTGATAACAATAACCATAACAACAAAGATGCCCATTGCGCTACGTAATGGGCATCTTTGCTCAACCAATACTTTGTCGCATTTTGTAAACAATTGTTTACAAAATGCGACTTTCTATAAATTTATAGACTTCTTTATTTCTTGATCCTGATTTTTTTGAGCAATAAAAGCGCGGCCACGGTCTGAATATCGGTAATTTGATTCTTCTTTATCATTTTAAGCGCCAATTTTAGAGACACTTTTTTTATTTCCATAATCCCATCTTCGGCTTTTCTGTCTTTACCGGTTTGAGTTAAATCTTTAGCCAAATACAAATACAAAATTTCATCGCTAACTCCGGTAAAGCTTTGATACTTGCCAATTAATTTCCAGGATTTAGCTTTTAAACCAGTTTCTTCCCACAACTCCCGCTTAGCCGCTTTGAGCGGAATTTGATAGTCTGAACTGCCGGCCGGCAGTTCCCAGGAACACATCTGCGTTGGATAGCGAAACTGGTGGACTAAATACACATTTTTGTGATCATCCACAGCCAAAACCATTACCGCCGGGCCGTTGGTGTGAACATAGGCGTAATTTCCCTTCCGGCCGCCTGGCTTATGAACCTGATCGACGCGCAAAGTAAGCCACTGGTCTTTGTAGCCGATTTTGGAGGAAATCTTTTTCCAAGAATTTTTCATAAAATTAGTTTAACATAAAAGACGACCAAGCAAAAAAAGCGACCCAGACACGAGGAAATGATTCCCGCCGGACGTTTTTGTATCAATGCTAACGGCGGCCGGGGAAAACTCGTGAATCGAGTCCTCCCCGCCGCTGGTATGTTTCAAGGCTGCTCTGGCACCGCCACTTGGGCGGGCGA
>JAJYWK010000016.1 GCA_021791515.1 bacterium
TTTATTCTTTTACTTCTTCTGCCGGAGCAGGGGATTCTTCCGCTTTTGCTTCAACTTTTGGCTCCTCTACTTTTTCTTCTGTTTTTGGCTTATCCTCCGAAGCCTTGGCGGAGGAGGGCGCCTCTGTCATTGCCTTAAGTGAAAGCCCCAAACGATGCTCGGCCGGTTCAATGGAAATAATTTTAAATTCTTTTTCCTCACCGGGCTTTAAAATTTCTTCCGGATTTTTTACCGCTTCATGGGACAATTCCATTATATGAGCCAAACCCTGGATGTCTTTATCTAATTCCACAAACACGCCAAACGGCATCACTTTGGCCACTTTGCCTTTTACGGCTTGGCCGATTTGATATTTCTTGACCGCTTCCAGCCACGGATCTTCCTGCAGCTGTTTTATGGATAAAGATACGCGGCCTTTGTCTATGGAAATAATCTTGGCCGTAACTTTTTGTCCGACTTTGATAATGTCTCTCGGGTTTTCAATTCTCTGCCAGGCGAGTTCCGAAATATGCACCAGCCCTTCCAATTCCCCGAATTTCACAAACGCGCCAAAATCCACCACGCCTGTTACCATACCTTCCACCACTTGGCCAATCTTCAACTGCCCCAGCTTGTTTTCAGTTTCCTTTTCAAATACGGCTTTTTCACTCACAATAAGTTTTTCCTCTTGCGCGTCAGCGGTAATTATCTGCACATCAAACTGCTGGCCAACATAGGACTGTAAGACCGATAAAATCCGGTTCTTGTCGCCATCTTCCACCCTGGGATAGTGCTCCAAAGAAAGTTGGGAAACCGGCAAAAATCCCATTACGTTGTTGATTTCCACCATCAAGCCGCCTTTGTTGGCTTCTAAAATTTTGGTCCTTACAACTTCCCGGCTTTCCATTTTTTCCCTTAAAGTTTGCCACACGCGTTCCTGGCCGGCTTGGCGCAGGGATAATTCCACAATTCCGTCTTTATTTTCGGCTTCCACCACGGAAACAAAAATTTTATCCCCAGGCTTAAGCGCCGAAAGCGTTGCCTCGTCGTCATAAAGTTCCCGGCCGCGCACCACGCCAACGCCGTAGCCTTCTAAATCTATATAAACTTCGTTCTTACCTACGGAAATTAAAGTCCCTTCCACCATGTCGCCAACTTTTAAAACCTTAATTTCCACACCCGTGCCTAATAGCTCGCTCATAGTTTGAGCGGTTGCGGCGGCGGCAGGGATGGGGGTTTGTTTATTTTCTTCTGACATAAAAATTATCTCTTTCTAATCAACCTTAGTTTTCGGCGTGTCGCCCGCCTGCCATCGCCTTCGGCTCAGGCCGATGGCGGGCAGGGAATGTCGGCAAGTCGGACAAACCGATACACCGATACACTGACACACCGATTAACTGAATAAAAAAACCAACAGTTCAATTTGTTGGATAAATTAAAAACAGTATTTCATTGGTTAATTGTCAATAGCACCCTTATCAAAGACTTATTTGGAGATTAATGTTTTTATTAATTCTATGGGCGCTTGCACCAAATAAGTATTAGAATTATAACTTAATTTGGCGATCTTGGCAAGGCCAAAATATCTGATAAATTTAATACTCAAATAAGCCCAAAATTCTTTCAAACACAAAACCAAAAACCCTTCCCTTTTTGCCAAAAACCCGCTATAATTACTCTACACATTAACTCATAAAAACGCTTCGAATGACCCTGTTTTGGCTAGCTATTCGTATATTCGTAGTCATTCGTTGATTCGTTCAATTCGTAGATTCAATTTATTTATGCAATTGCAGTATTTTGGTTTATCTTCCTTCAAAATCACCACTAAAGAAGCCACTCTTATTACCGACCCTTTTCACAAAGATTCCGGCCTCCTCCCGCCAAGAGGCGGGACGGATATTTTAGTTTTGGCCGAAAAAAATAAGAAACTTTATAGCGCTGTTTCGGGAATTTCAGGCGAACGTTTTGATGTAACCGACCCCGGCGAATACGACATTAAGGGTGTCACGGTTACCGGCATACCCCTAAAACAAGAAAACAGATACATTACCGTATTTTTAATTGAAAGCGAGGATATCCGCATACTTAATCTTACGCATATTAAAGAATTCAATATGAAGGAAGATGAGGTAGAAGCTTTGGGCGATATTGATATTCTTATTGTGCCTGTTGGCGGCAATACTGTGCTCTCTGCCTCCCAGGCTGCCAAAGTGGTAAATGAAATTGAACCAAAAATCGTAATTCCTTCCCACTATAAAATGAAGGATTTGATTTTGGACTTGGATAGTTTGGAAAAATTTATCAAAGAAATGGGCGGGAAAAAAGAAGATATGGAAAAGCTGTCTATAAAGAAGAAGGAATTACAGGAAGAGGGAACAAAAGTGGTGGTGTTGGAACCTTTGAGATAATGACAAAAATTAAAAAAATGACAAAATTGACAAAAATAAGGGGAAACAATATTCGCGTCATTAGTGTGTAATTCGCATATTAGCGTCGCTTATGACTTTAATAGAAAAAATCCAAAAACTCCCTCCGGAGCGTAAAATCAAAATTATTTGGGCCGTAGCAATAACTGTCGCGGTGCTCATGATTCTGCTTTGGATACTGGCAGTCAGGTTTCAAAAAAGCGTCCCAGCCGACACCACTCTGTTTCAAACTATTGGCAAAGGTTTTAATGATTTAAAAGATAATTGGAAGAAATAATGCCCAGTAATACAACTTCCAAATTGCTGCCGCTTATTGGATGATTGGGAAAAGCTATTTGAGCATAAAAGCACTGATGCCAAAAAAGTTGAACAAATTTTAAGCGGCAGCCAACCAAATGCCTAAATAAAATTAATGTTTAAAATTTATCTTAAAATAACATTTATAATTAGATCCCTTCCTGAACGCTTTAAGGCGTTTGGGTTTGGAAGTTGATATACTGGGAATGCCAAAAGATTCTTCACAAGCCCTAAGCGCAAATATTGGTGAAATCAAACCCCGCGACATCCAAACGGAAATGCAGGAGTCGTATTTGGATTATGCCATGTCGGTCATTGTAAGCCGCGCCCTGCCGGACGTGCGCGACGGCCTTAAGCCGGTACATCGCCGCATTTTGTATGTAATGCATGAATTGGGACTGCGCCACAACGTCAAATTCCGCAAATCCGCGGCCGTTGTAGGTGATGTGCTTGGTAAATACCACCCGCACGGGGACGTTGCGGTATATGACTCCATGGTGCATATGGCGCAGGAATTTGCCATGCGCTACCCGTTAATTGACGGGCAAGGCAACTTTGGGAGCATGGACGGCGACGGAGCGGCCGCCATGCGTTATACGGAAGCAAGGATGTCCGCCTTAGCCGAAGAATTATTGGTGGACTTGGACAAAGAAACTGTCTCCTGGCGCGACAACTACGACACTACCAGAAAAGAGCCGGTGGTGCTTCCGGGCAAACTTCCCAACTTACTGCTTAACGGCACGCTTGGCATTGCCGTTGGTATGGCTACGGACATTCCGCCTCATAATTTAACCGAAGTTTGCGATGCCATTGTAAAACTTATAGACGAACCGGATGCCACAGTGGAAGACTTGATGGAATTTATTAAAGGCCC
Organism: bacterium; assembly: GCA_021791515.1. GTDB lineage: Bacteria > Patescibacteriota > Doudnabacteria > UBA920 > UBA920 > PALSA-1336. Next base: position 3,580 of record JAJYWK010000016.1, read on the forward strand.
GGATTTCCCCACCGGAGGAATTATTTACGACGTCGCGGCAATTAAGAACGCCTACGCCACCGGCAAAGGCGGCATTGTTATGCGCGCCAAAACCGAAATCGTAGAAACTAAAACCGGCGCGTTTCAAATTTTAATCCATGAAATTCCGTACCGCGTAAACAAAGCCACGCTGCTTGAAAAAATCGCCGACCTGGTAAGGGATAAAAAAATTGAAGGCATACGGGATGTTAGGGATGAAAGCGACAAAGACGGCGTCAGGATTGTGGTTGATATAAAAAAGGACGGACTGCCGAATAAAATTCTAAACCAACTGTTCTCCTACACCCAACTGCAGGAAACCTTCCACTTAAACATGCTGGCTTTGGTGGACGGGATTGAGCCGCACGTTTTAAATTTAAAAACGGTTTTGGAAAAATATTTGGAGCACCGGCAAATTGTGGTACGGCGGAGAATTGAATTTGAACTCAAAAAAGCCAAAGAGCGCGCGCACATCCTGGAAGGCCTAAAAAAAGCGCTGGACCATATTGATGAAGTAATTAACACCATCAAAAAAAGCCCGACCAAAGAAGAGGCTAAGGCTAATTTAATTAAAAAATTTAAATTAACGGAAATTCAGGCTGACGCGATTTTGGAAATGCGCCTGCAAACTCTGGCCGGTTTGGAGCGTAAAAAAATTGAAGATGAACTTAAGGAAAAAAAGAGTTTAATTAGCGAGCTGGAAGATACTTTAAAATCGGCTAAAAAAATTCTGGGAATTATAAAAAAAGAAGTTTTGGAATTAAAGGAAAAATTTGGCGACGAACGGCGCACCGCCGTGATAAAAAATGCCATCGGCACTTTTTCCGCGGAAGACTTAATTCCGGAAAGCAATGTTATTATCACCATCACAAAAAGCGGCTATGTTAAACGCCTGGCGCCCGACACCTACAAAACCCAAAGCCGCGGCGGCAAAGGGGTAATTGGCCAAACCTTAAAGGAAGAGGATGTGGTGGACAAGCTCATCTCCTCCAATACTCACGACGATATTTTGTTCTTTACCAACAAAGGCCGGGTATTCCAAACCAAAGTTTATGAACTGCCCGAGGGCAGCCGGGTAAGCAAAGGGCAGGCGCTGGTGAATTTCTTGCAGCTGGGAGCTGGAGAAAGTGCACAAGCAGTTTTAACTCTCGCCTCCGCCAAAGGCGGATCCGCCTCTGGCGGAAAATTCCTGGTTATGTCCACTAAAAAAGGCTTAATCAAAAAAGTCGCGCGCGAAGAATTCCAAAAAGTACGCAAAAGCGGAATGATAGCCATTTCCCTAAAAGGCGACGATGAATTAAAATGGGTGGAAACTTCTTCCGGGGAAGACCAGGTGATGCTTTCCACGGAAAACGGCCAGGCTATCCGCTTTAGCGAAAAAGATGTTCGCCCCATGGGCAGAAACGCCAGCGGCGTTACCGGCATGCGCACAAAAAAAGACGACCAAATTATTAGCATGGATATTATCCGCAAAACCGTTGATGTAAAATCTTTGGAAGTTTTGGTGGTAACGGAAAACGGGCTTGGCAAAAAAACTGAAGCCACTTACTACAAAGTGCAAAAACGCGGCGGCTCTGGAATTAAAACCCTGAAAGTCACGCCCAAGACCGGAAAAATTGTGGCCATGTATATTTTGGATTCCGGCGAAGAACACGACCTTGTCATAATTTCCAAGGCCGGACAAACCATTCGTACTCCCTTAAACGCCGTTTCCACCTTGGGCCGCGCCACGCAGGGCGTCCGCGTAATGAGGCTGGATGAAGGCGATAAAGTGGCAAGCGCGACGATAATTTAACTTCTACTAAATACTAAAACCGCCAACTGGCGGTACTAAACTACTAAAAAAACTCCGGCATTGTCCGGAGTTTTTTTATGGTGGGCGTGCTAGGACTCGGACCTAGGACCCTCTTGGTATAAGCAAGATGCTCTAACCAGCTGAGCTACACGCCCAAAAACTTTATATATTATATTCTATTTTCGTAGTAATCTGCAATAGCCTTAAGAGCGGCCATAATTTGTTCTTTAAGTCTTACATCATTAACTAACAAACCGCAGGTTCCGTGTCCAAAGCTCCCCTTGCGGTTGATGTCCGCTTTTTTACTTTTTTTTATATACGGCTTAGCAAACTGTGCAAGCGGAATTTGCAATTCCTTGCTCCAATACCGCATTTCATTTTGAATATTCATATCGCTGTATAAATGCAGTTGTATCTTAATTTTGCTTGTTGGCAAATTTAAAGCATTTTTATACCAAACCAAGCCAAACTTAATAACTTGGGGATTAGTATTATAAAGCGCGACTGGATATTTGAGATCTTTGGTTCCTTCGCCCCAATACAAAAAAAGGCCGGCAATAAATAACTCTTTTTTTGAAAGAGGCAAATATTTTGCCTTTTCCTGCTTATAATAATCGTCAAACCTCTTTTCCCTTTTTGCCTGCATAGTTAGACGGTACTTTTCAATTCTAATTTCACTAAAATCTCTTAGCTTCCTCATCTGTTCTTTAGCAAGGGGATATTGCCTAAGCCACAAACTGAGAGAACCTTTACTAACTTTTAATTCTTTCTTAATTTGGCTATAACTTTTTCCTAATTTGCGCAACTCTAGCGCCTTATTTTTTAATTCAATTTTGGCCATACTATTATTTCTTTTTTATTGAATCCTACTTATAGGAATAATAAGTCAAAGGTACAATAATTTCAAGACCTAACGGCCGATTTGCTTATAATCGCTGATATTGCTACCATATACTAGTTATTTTAACTCTTAAATTTAAACTATGATAAATTTGAACGTTGACGAAAGGCACTTCAAAAAAATTCTAATCGCTCTTACCGTATATCTGGCCTCCCTGTTTGCGGCCAACACTTTAGGGCTTAAAATTATGCCCTTTCTTTTTAAAACCCACCTGTCCGTGGGCGTATTTTCTTTCCCGATTGTTTTTATAATGACTGATGTAATCGGCGAAGTCTACGGCAAAAAAATCGCCAAAATGTTCGTTTGGGCTGGATTTATCGCGACAGCCGCGTTTATTTTATATTCCTTGATTTCACTGGCAATGCCCTGGTCCAAAGACGGGCTGTGGGCCAAAGAAGGCTACAATCTGATGTTTGGGATTTCTGCCAGGATTTCAATCGCTTCTCTGATTGCGTTTATCATCGGCGAATATCAGGACGTTCTGTCCTTTTTCTATTTTAAAAAAATCACCGGCGGGAAATTGTTTTGGCTCCGTTCCAACCTTTCCAATGCCTGGTCGCAATTTTTGGACACAATAATTTTTATGACAATCGCGTTTGCAGGAGTTTATAAAACTCATACTCTGGTAGGCATCATTCTTACCTGGTGGCTGTATAAAGTGGCTATGGGCGTTTTATACACTCCACTATCTTATTTGGCTATAAAAATTTTAAGAGGAAAAAGCGCAAATGCAGTTCCTTCCAATCAAAACCCGCAGACTCCTTCCGCCTAAGGACGATATTTATAAAGTTTTAGACGAGTCCCTTCCCAAACTTAAAGAAGGCGATGTTTTGATTATTGCTTCCAAAGTTCTTGCAATACACCAGGGAAGATGCGTTTTTAAATCTCAAATCTCAAATCTCAAATCTCAAATTATTCAACAAGAAGCTGACTACACTTTGCCTGCGTATAAACTTAAAGGCAGCGAGATGATTATTACCATTAAAGACCACACTCTAATTCCTTCCGCCGGGATAGACGAAAGCAACGGCAATGGTTATTTTATTTTATGGCCAAAAAATACTAACAAGCTTTGCAAAGAAATTTGTGGGTATCTAAAAAAGAAATCTAAAATAAAAAAACTGGCAATAATTGCCATAGATAGCCATACGCTTCCGCTTAGATGGGGGACGGTAGGCATTAGCATCGGTTTTTATGGCTTAGAACCGCTACTTGATTATCGTGGTAAAAAAGACATTTTTGGCCGCAAGCTAAAATATACTCAGAGCAATATTATTGATTCCCTTTCTGCCATGGCCGCAATGCTAATGGGCGAAGGGTCTGAAACAACGCCTTTAATAATTGCCCGCAACGCAAAATTTATTAAATTTACCAACAAAGATACTCACAAAAAATTGGTGATAGATCCGAAAAAGGATTTGTACTATCCGATTTTGAAAATATTTTCCGCCAAAGGCGGATCCGCCTCCGGCGGAAAAAAATTATGAAGCCAAAATATATTGCCATCGCGGCCATAACTCTAGACGGCAAAATCGCCAAAGATAAAAAACATCTGTCTAACTGGACTTCCAGGGAAGACAAAATTTTTATGCGCGCGCTTTTGGATAAGTGCGATGTAATAATTGTGGGCAACAATACTTATAAGACCGCTAAGGGGCCTCTGTCCAAACGCAACTGCATTGTGTTCAGCAGATCAGTAAATAAGTTAATAAGTAAATCAGTTAAACTTGTTTACTGCAATCCAAAAAAAGTTGATGTAAAAAAACTTATTCGCGACCGCGGCTATAAAAGAATTGCCATCCTTGGCGGCGCGCAAACTTATTCCTATTGCCTAAAAAATAAAATGCTGGATGAACTCTACTTAACCATTGAGCCGTTAGTTTTTGGTTCTGGAATAAATCTATTTGATGAGTGCATATTAGATAAAAAATCTCGCCCGACTGAAATTTTGAAAAAATTTTGGCGGGTCAAACTCATTTCCATAAAAAAACTCAACCGCAAAGGCAGCTTGCTTCTGCATTATAACAGAGACCAAAAATAACGGCCGTTATTTTTGGTCATTTGTTTTATTTTGCCAGGCCAAATTTTTTTCGTAAATCTTTATCATCATCCATTTCTTCCACTTTTATTATCCTAATATAATCCATTAGGCCGGTTTGTTTTAAATAACTGACCGCTTCCCGATTTAGAGGATAGGGGTTAATATAAACGCTGGCCTGTAATTTTACGTAGCCGTTATTTTTTAGCAAGCTGCGCAATAAATTGCGGCGATCCTTGGTTGCTTCAGGAATATCAAAAATAATCATTCGCCACTTCCCGTCCCACCTCATCGGGATGGGAAGCTTAGCTTTAGCCAACAAAGCTTGAAGCTCACCCTTTTTAGTAAGCTTAATAAATCTCTGGGCATCTTTGTCCACAAATTGTATCCAACCGCGCTTAACCCACTTATAAAGCGTTCGCTGATAACTCCCCCGGCTACCAAATAAAACCCGTCTCCGCATCTCATAAGGATTCATTATCGGCACCAAAATATCCTCGGCTGCCGCCAGATAAACCAAAAGCTTGCTGGTAAAAGTTAAGTCTTTCTTTGGCATATTTTTAATTTTATTTCTAAACCTGCCTTAGGACCATAAAGCACGGCCGTACTTTTTGGTCCTAGGCTAATAATTTAAATATATCAAAAATTTTACAAAAGAAAAAGGCGGGGCATGCGCTACCCCGCCTTTAAGTTGTGAGAGCCAGGCTCTCACTTGTCTGCGTTATACTGACTGGTCGTCAACGAATTTTGCGAACCATATAGTCATGTCGGCGGTCTCGCTTGGTCGTGAACACACGGAAGTCGCTACCTGCGTTTTCCAGAATGCGATTGATCTGGATCGGGTAGTGCCGGAAGTGCGCATAAGCCCCTTCGGGGCTTTTTTGCATCTCCAACAGGAATTCCCGGTAGCGGTCGCACAAGTCGCTGTCTTTGCAGAATTCAGGGAGCTTGAGAATCGCCCCCCATTCTTCCTCGGTCGGGATGTCTTTGCCCGGCTCCCAGTTGGGGCCGTTCATGTAGGTTTTAGTCTCGACCTTAACCTGCTCGCGATAGCGGGTAACCGCCAATCTCAAATCGTAGTGGTGGCCGTGCGGTAGCAGATCGTTCTGCTCGATAAATTCAAGCAGTTGCGTCCGCAGACCAATGACAAACTCGTCGATGCGTTCTTGATTGGTCATTTTTCTCCTTTTTCGGCCTCTGTGATGATCATGCCAAGCTTCTCGTTCAGGTCGACAAAAAGAAGCGTGTGAACAGTTACCCCCAAAGTTTTAGCGATGCTGACAAAGGTCAAAATGTTAACCCGCTCAAACTTGGTTGGTGAGTTTGGCTTGGGATTGAGCATCCGAGTGAGGGTGCTGTAATCAACGCCGGACTGTTTGGCCACTTTGACCGCAGGGATATTACGCGCGCCCATGAGTAAATATACATTGGCGGCGAAACGTTTTTGCACAGTAGCATCTTGCAGCTCTGGCTGAAGCCTTTGTGCCAGAAGCGGCAAGCTTTCCAGCAAGTTCAATAATTTTAAATCTTCCTTTTTCATTACTCATCACCTTTCTTTCCCAAATTCCGTGTCAGATACCACGCACCATAAAGCGAAGCAATAACCCCACCCCACTGAACTGGCGTTAAGTGTTCGCCCAGCATTATGCTAGCACCGATGATTACAGCCGGGGTTTCCCCCTGGGCAAAAATACTCGCCTCATTGGTAGGAAGGTTCTCAAAGGCGATCAAATTAGAAAGCCAGTAAAGAAACCCGCCAACAAAAGCAAAAGCAATAACCATCAAAGCGAGCTTAGGCTGCATAAGGGGAGCCCATAAGGCTCCAACACTCAGAAGCATACCCAGCACGCCCGTTCCTACGCACGCCCAAAAACACTTTTGCAGCGGTTTAGATTGAGAACGCGAGAACAGTTCGTACAAAACGCCGTTCATTATGGTTCCAAACAAAGACCACAAAAACCCGCTCCACTGAAAAACTCCGCCCCAGCGCGCCACCACCACACCACCGAGCGTTAAAACTAATCCAATCACCGAAGCCCTCGCAACCCGACGGTTCGAGCAGGCACCAATGACAAGGTTAACCAATGGCGTTGCGGTAACAATTACGATGGTCGGGCCAACCCCCCAATGCCGAATACCTTCAAACAGTCCCAAAGTTGCAAAAGGCAAAACCAAAGCAATAAGGTAAGTGTGCTTGTCTGCGCCGTACACCCTCCCACGGAGTCCGACAAATGCCATTGCGGCAGTCAAAAATCCGCGAAAGACCATGAGCTGTGGCGGGGTAAATACGTTAAGCGCATTTACGAAAGGCAAAGCCAAGGCTGATGTTAACCACACCGAAACAATGGCCAATAGGCCGACCGCATGCTTCCGTTCCATTAATTAGCCCTCCTTTGGCTTTTTAAAGAACTAAATAATTTACTACAAATTTATGGAATTGTCAATAATTAGCGTCAAAAATATAATAAAAATTACTTATATTTGCAAGTAAGTTCTGTATTTTTACGATTTTGTGGAAAGAGATTGACACAAATCAACGTTAGTCATATACTACTAGTGTTATGAGCCAATCAAATTCTTCCTTATTTAATAACCTAATTAATATTGGCTTTTCCGAAAAAGAGGCGAATGTCTATTTGGCGCTTTTGGAGCTTGGCAAAAGAACAGTGTCAGCTATTGCTAGAAAAGCAGGAATTAACCGAACCACCACTTATGATGTACTGGAGTCTTTAGCCGCAAAAAACTTAATAACAATTTCCGGCAAACAACCACTGCAAGAATACATGGCAGAGTCGCCGGACAAAATTGCCATTTTTATTGAAAAACAAATTGAACAAAAAAAAGAAAGCTTAAAAATTGCAGGGGGGCTAGTGCCGCAATTAAAATCTTTACATAATGTTTCTAACCGTTCGCAAATTCGCTTTTATGAGGGCAAGGAAGGCTTAATGGAAGTTTACGAGGACACTTTAACATCGCGCGAACCGATTCGGGCCTATGCCAGCGTGGAAGATACCCAGCACACCCTGCCGGATTATTTTCCAAAATATTACAAACGCCGAACCAAACATGGCATTTCCATTCGCGCCATTTTTCCAAAGACTCCCGAAGCCGTGGCCTTAACAAAATTCAACAAAGAAGAAATCAGAGAAACTGCGTTAATTCCTGCCGATAAATTTTCTTTTTCCCCGGAAATAAATATTTACGACAACAAAGTAATGATTGCTTCCTGGAAAGAAAAGCTGGGAATAATTATTGAGAGCGGAGAAATTGCCGACGCGATGAAAAAAATATTTGAACTCGCCTGGGCCGAGGCTAAACGTTTAGAAAAAAATTGAGACAGGGGCTCTCAATTGCACATGGAATGTATGTTAGACAATTCAAAATTTTGAATACCAACGCACCCTAAGACCAAAAATGACGGCCGTCATTTTTGGTCTTAGGGTTGATGCAAATTTTAGGCATACCGACCCATAAAACTCAAGGCTTGAAATATAGTTGAAACAAGACTAAAATACCCTCACTATGAACGAAACACGCGTTAATTTACAACATCTTTTGGAAGATATACGCGACTCATATACATCACCTTTAGAAGAGGTTATTTTAACTGAACTGGTAGCTAACGCTCTAGACAGCAAAGCTACGAGGATTAATTTTGAAGTGGATGCCGAGAAAGCCTATATTCGCTGTACGGACAACGGCACGGGAATGAAAAGAGGAGTAATAAAAAACTATCACAATATAGCGGCCTCGACCAAAACTCGCGGCAGCGGGATTGGCTTTGCCGGCGTTGGAGCCAAGCTGTCATTGCTAATTGCCCAGCAGGTTATAACTGAAAGCAAAGGCGGCCACGGCAGCCAATGCGCCACAACATGGCAATTAACCGGACATTACCGCGCGCCTTGGAAATTTATCCCTTTTAGCGGTCACATAAACAATAGCCGGGGCACATCGGTTGCCATACATTTTACTGACAATCAATCTCGTTTATTAAAAATTGATTTTGTAAGAGAAACAATATTAAAACATTTCTACCCGCTGCTGAACCAAAAAATAATGCGGGACTTGCTAAAATATTTTTATAAAAAACCGGTTGAATTTTTTATTAACGGCCAACCAATTGAAGTTCCGGAAAATAGCCAAGATGAATTATTGCGCTGGTTTAATATCAGGCAAGGCAAAAGCCGAGTGCCTATTGGCATTGGATATTTAACCAAAACCCAAAACCAGCTAAACTGGCTGGAAAAAATGCTAGGGAAAAACGACCAACTTACCTCGTTGCGCCCGGGGCTGTATATCTCCACATTTGGCAAAGTGATAAAAGGGGGCTGGGAATGGTTGGGTATTTTACCGAAAAATAATGAAGGACTAGCAGGTATTGTGGAAATACCCGCGCTGGCGGAAATTTTAACTACAAATAAAAATGATTTTTTAACCGACGCGGCATCTTTAAAAAAATATTACAAATACCGAAAAGCCATTCAGGAAGCGGTGCTGCCGATTTTGGAAAGTCTTGGGGAAAGCCGTGAAAAATCCGTCATTGAACCGGAGAAAATTATTAAGCCCCTTAATAAGACTATTGACCAAGCCTTAAATAATTTAGTTAGCGACTTTCCGGAGCTGGAAAGCCTAATGGGCTCAAAATTTAAACAGGCGGAGGGCAAGGCCAATAACAAACAACCGGAGGCAAAGCTAAACACACAAACTAACACTCAAGATAATCCGGATTACACAACCAATCATAAAGAAAATGAGGGCACAGAAAAGCAAGGGAGAGCGCCCAAAGGCAATGAACAAGCTGGATTGAAAAAACAAATTAAGTCCAGACAAACCGGCGTTCAAATTGTTTTGGGAGAAATTAACGATTCGCCAAGCCAAATCTTGGGCAGAATTATAGACAGCACCTTAACCATAAACACCGGACATCCCGCCTGGAAAAAATCCAAAACTTTGGGCTTCCAGGAATATCATATTTTATTAACAGTGGCGGTAATTCTGTCAGAATTTTTAGAAATGCGAAAAAGTCCACAAGAATTTATTAATCGTTTTATGGCAACATGGGCCAGTCCGGAAAAAAAAGATGAGGGGAAATTATTTTAGGAAAGGACTTTTTATGAGTGAAGCCGTACACCGTCCACATGGCGAACAGGACTGGCGGTACAATAGAGAAATAGCGCAAGAAATTCCTTTCCCGGAATTTTGGACTTTGGAATTGGCGCAGAAATGGGCAAGCGAAATTCCGGAAGGCATTGAACACGAGGGCCATGAAAGTCCTTTGGTAGAATTAGATTTAACCAAAGAAGGTTATGGTATAGTATTTATAAAAAACGAAGCTGATCGATCAGTGAATCCAACCGGAACGATGAAGGACAGAATAGGCAGATCGTGCGCCGCTGAGTATAGATACGATGCCAAACAGGCTCTAGAATTTAGAAACAATGACCCGGTTTACGCAAAGAGGTTTCCGGAAATAAGAATACCCAGATACTCCATGCTGACTGCCGGCAATGCCGGAATGGCTTTGACAAAAACTTTTGAAACACTTGACCTTCCTCCTCCAAAACTTTTAATAGACATACACGCCGACCAAAAAACAATCAATAAACTAAAAAAAACCAGAGCAGATATTTACCTGGTTGATTTATCAACCAACCCATTTAGCGGACGGACATCCACTGATTCTCCATTAACCAAAGACGAAATTTTAGCTCTTACCAACAACGGATTCGGCACAGACCTTACTTCCAACAATTCATTCCAGGACGACAATCCTCATATTACTTTTTATCACAATCTTGCCACTCAAATTTTCAGTGAGAAGCCCGATGAAATTTATGTCCCGTACGGATCGGGGGCTTTGTTTGGTGAAATTTTGGCAAGACAAAGACTAGGTGGCCCATTAATACTTTCTGGGCGCAAAATGACCGCCGAAGAAAGAGCGCAAACCGCCAAACAAATTTACAGCATTAAGCTGTTTGGGGCGGAACCGGAAAATTCTAGCAGTGTCGCGGATAAGCTGTCCGCACCGGCCAAGCCTTTCCCAACAATGTGGGAAAAAGAAATGGACTGGTATAAAACAGAAGGACAAACAAATACTGAAACAGGAATAATAAAAATATCTGAAAATGAAATTTTAGCCGGCTATGAGTTACTCAAAAAAACCGGGCAGGGAAAAGGAATAGAAACTGAACCGTCTGGTAGCGCGGGCCTTGCCTTATATATGAGGCGTTGGGAAAAAGGGAAAATAAAAAAAGATGCCAAAGTAATAATTGTTAACACCGGCAAAGGAATTATTTCCGATACAAAAAAATAAACTCGCTGCGGTAACAGTTCGCAACTCTGAGTAGCCATTTGATGACAGCTGATAAATCAGCTAACTACAAAATCGCGGGAAATTTAATAATCCACCCGGTCTTGTGAACTGTTACTCGCTACGCTATTGATTTTTTCCCGCCGATCTGCTATAATACCTATAGAAAAGTTAGTTCTTCATTCGAAGAAACCAAAATAAAAACCAATTTCATAGGTTTTGCCTTATCCGCAGGTTCGCGGATTCATATTGCCTCCATTTTTCAGGCAATGGGCCGCCAAGTTACTTTGCCGGCTTATAAAAACTTCTTTTGACTTTTCCGAAAAACCCCTTTGCCAAAATGACCCGACGGTCAGGCAAATAAGGGGTTTTTCTTTTGGCAAAATTAGTGTAAAATTAAAGGGTAATTAAAAATATTTTTATGGTTGACCAAGATAAATTTGAAGAAAAATACCAAAGGCTTCTGGAAATGAGCTGGGAAGAATGGCAGGGCGTGGCGCCGCAAAACGAAACCGAAGCTTACGCGGCTTTGCAGGAAATTGACGACGAACTCAAACAAAACGAAGATGAATATCAGGATGCCGTGGGCGACGCTAAGTGGGAGCTGGGGGAATACCGGCAGATGTTAAAAAGCAAATATGAGCTTATAGAAGAAATGTTTGGTTTAGAAAGCCATGATGAGTGAAACTGATAACAAATAATTTATAACTTATAACAGCCAAATAAGTTATCAGTCATAAATTTATAGTTATAAGTTATGTTATACATTGTCGCCACGCCAATCGGGAATATGGGGGATATTACACTCAGAGCCATTGAAACTTTAAAGGCTTGTGCTTTTGTAATTGCGGAAAATCCTCATTACTCAAAAAGATTATTGGAACACGTTGGGGCCTGGCCGAAAGAAGTAGTACAATTCGCCGAATTTAATGAACAGCAGGTGGTAAAAGATTTAACCAGACGCTTAAAAAAAGAAGATGGTTGTTTAATTACCGATGCCGGCACCCCGGGAATTTCCGATCCGGGCTTTAGGCTGGTACGCGAATGCGTAAAAGAAAATGTGCAAATAGTGCCAATCCCCGGAGCCAATGCCGCCATTGCCGCCCTGTGTGCTTCCGGTTTGCCCACGGATAAATTTATGTTTTTGGGTTTCTTGCAAAAGACTGCGGCCAAAACCGTAAGCGCGCTGCAGTCTGCCTCCGATGCCGAAGCCACAGCAATTTTTTACGAATCTCCGGAACGGATACTTAAAACCTTAAGCTATATATCCAATGCTTTTCCAGCATCACAGGTTGTGATTGCCAGAGAGCTGACTAAAATGCACGAAGAATTTATCCGCGGCACACCGCTGGATATAATCCATCAACTAAAACAAAAGCCGAGCATTAAAGGGGAAATGACAGTTCTTATATCATTTAAATAATTGACCATAA
>JAJYWK010000027.1:0-9080 GCA_021791515.1 bacterium
GAGTTTGGAAATCAGCAGAAGAATGGTTACAATACTACAACGAAGAACGAATTCATTTATCAATTAGTGGCCTGACGCCCAGGCAAAAACTTGCTTTGAGCGTCACCCATTAGTGTTCACTGTTCAGTCTTGCCTGTGTGCCATCCAGGAGTTGAGCAAAATATTCTTCGAGCTTGTCGAGAAGATATTTTGTTCAAAAATCAGGATTTAAGTTCTCCACAAAGCCACCCCAAATTTTGTTGGGCAAAATTTGGGGACCCCGGCGGTCGAACACTAAATTCTGGGATGGCAATTGCTATATCAATTTTTGCTTGTATGAGTTATACTATATCAATGATTACAGAAACTCAAAATACTTTTCAGGGTTTGGGCATTGCGCCCAAGCTTATGGAAATAATAGACAAGCTCGGGTTTAAGTCCCCCACTCCTATTCAGCGGCAGTCAATTCCGGTGGCCATTTCCGGCAAAGATTTAATTGGCATCGCGCAAACCGGCACAGGAAAGACTCTTGCTTTTGGCATTCCAATGCTACAGCGCTTGGCCGCCGCCAAAACCAAGGGTTTGGTTCTTGCGCCTACGCGCGAATTGGCCGTGCAAATTAACGAATCTTTAAAGCAAATCGGCCGGAGTTTGGGTCTTAAAACCGCGGTTATAATTGGAGGCGAGTCCATGTTTCGGCAGCTTGCCAACTTGCGGCAAAATCCGCACGTAATTATTGCCACGCCCGGACGGCTAATAGATATTTTGGGCGAAAAAAAGGTCAATCTTTCCAATATTGGCGTTTTGGTTTTAGACGAAGCGGACAGAATGCTGGATATGGGCTTTGCTCCCCAGCTCAAGCAAATTATTCCGCATTTGCCAAAAGTCAGGCAGACGCTGTTGTTTTCCGCCACTATGGATGAGGCCGTGACCAATATTGCTTCCGCGTTTTTAAAATTGCCGCTAAGGATTGAAGTGGCGCCGCAAGGCAGTACGGCAGATTTGGTGAGCCAGGAAATAATTATGGTAAACCGCGAAGATAAGCTTCAGCTGGTAAAAAAAACCTTAGATGAATACAAAGGCAGTACGCTGATTTTTTGCCGCACCAAGTTTGGCGCAAAAAAATTGGCAGAGGTTATAAAGCGCAGCGGGCACACAGCCGCGGAAATTCATTCTAACCGTTCGCTAAATCAAAGATTGGAAGCTTTAAACGGATTTAAGATCGGTAAATATCGGGTGTTGGTGGCAACCGATATTGCCGCGCGCGGGATTGACGTAACCAACATCGAGTTAGTTATAAACTACGACCTTCCGGAAAAGGCGGAAGATTACGTGCACAGAATCGGCAGAACCGCGCGCGCGGGCAAGGCCGGCCACGCGATTTCGTTCGCCACGCAAGACCAGCATTCCGACATTCGCGCCATTGAGCGCTTAATTAAAAAAACCGTGCCGGTTAAAAGAATCGGCGCAATGCCGCGCGTAGACGGACAGCAACCGGAACGCTTGCCAGAGCGAACTTATGACCGCCCGTTTAGAGGCGGACGCCGTTTTTCCGGCCCTTCGCGCGGGTTTAATCGGCCGTTTGAAAATCGTCCGCCCCGACCGAGCGGAAGCTCTTTTAGCTCCCGTCCGCAGAAGCCTAATCCGTTTGAATCGGGTCCCAGAAAAGTTAACCCTTTCCGCCCGCAAAGACCCGGCTCCAAACCCGGCGGCAGGAGTAATCGCTTTGCTCCGCGCTTTAAATCCCGCCGTTTTGTCCCGTCCGACAGGCCGTTTGGGAGGTAAAAATTTTTCAATGCATAAAAACCGCCCCGCTGATAGCGGGGCGGTTTTTATGGCAGGGGGTGTAGGAATCGAACCCACGCTAATGGTTTTGGAGACCATAGTACTACCATTATACGAACCCCCCAAGCCAATCATCGCAGATGATTGGAAGTTCGAAAATCTAATACCGAAATTAGAAAACTACTTGGTTTCTTTGTGCAAAGATTTCTTTTTGCAGAATTTGCAAAATTTTTGTAACTCAAGTCGCTTTTGGGTGTTCTTCTTGTTCTTTTTCGTCTGATAATTTAAATTATGGCAGACGGTGCATTCCATGTTTATAAGATGATCTTGGGACATAGGAAATTTAAGATTTAAGATTTAAAATTTAAGATTTGTCTGGGCGTCAGAAAAATCTTTATAATACCGCGATCCTATCGGTATCAAAATGGAGCCGGCTGTCGGACTTGAACCGACCACCTACGGTTTACAAAACCGTTGCTCTACCAGATGAGCTAAGCCGGCAAGCAGGCTTTCCATATTTTGACATAAAACCCTAAAAAAGTCCATAGCCAAAGCCTTTTAAATATTACAAAACCCTGTTATAATGCCATAGAAATATTAACAAGATTGCCGCGGCGCTTTGCGCCTCGCAATGACAAAATATGCACAAAGTTAAAGACATTAAACTAGCCAAACAGGGAAAAAGCAAAATCGCATTGGCGGAAAAGGAAATGCCGGTGTTAATGCAAATTACCGAAGAATTTTCAAAAAGCCAGCCCTTTTTAGGGCTTACGATTGGCGCGTGTTTGCACGTAACCAAAGAAACAGCCGTGTTAATGAAGGCGCTAGTTGCGGGCGGAGCCAAAGTGGCTTTGGCCGGCAGTAATCCCCTTTCCACCCAGGATGACATAGCCGCGGCACTGGCAGAAGTAGGAGTAAATGTGTTTGCCTGGCGAGGGGTAAACTCGGACAAATATTACTGGTGCTTAAATAAAGTTTTGGATTTTGAGCCGGAATTAATAGTGGACGACGGCGCGGATTTGGTTTCGCTTCTGCACGGCGCGAGAAAATCTCTCGCCAAAAAAGTTTTCAGCGCGCAGGAAGAAACCACCACCGGAGTAATCAGATTAAAAGCGCTCGCAAAATCCGGCAAATTAAAATTCCCGGTGGTGGCCATTAACGACACGCCCACCAAGCATATGTTTGATAACTATTACGGCACCGGGCAATCCACTTTGGATTCTTTATTTAGAGCCACTAACGTTTTATTGGCCGGCAAAACTTTAGTAGTGGCCGGTTATGGTTATTGCGGCAAGGGCGTAGCGCTAAGGGCTAAGGGCATGGGCGCCAGGGTTATAATTACAGAAATTGATCCGCTCCCGGCGCTACAAGCGGCCATGGACGGCTTTGAAGTAATGCCAATGGCGCGCGCGGCTAAGTTAGGCGATGTGTTTATTACAGTTACGGGCAACAAGGATGTAATTACCCGCGAACACGTGGCGCTTATGAAGGATGGGGCGATTTTGGGCAACAGCGGGCATTTTAATGTGGAAATAAATATTGAACAGATAAAACATGAAGCACGAAGCATGAAGCAGGTAAGGGATAATTTAATGGAATATACGCAAAAGGACGGAAGAAAAATTTACATTATCGCGGAAGGCAGATTGATGAACTTGGCGGCGGCCGAAGGCCACCCCAGCGCGGTTATGGATTTAAGTTTCGCCGACCAGGCATTAACCTGCCAGTGGCTGGCCAAAAATCATCAGACTTTGCAAAAGCAGGTATATGACGTACCAAGCGAAATAGACGTCCGTGTGGCGGAAATGAAAATAAAGGCTATGGGCGTAAAACTGGACGTTTTAACCCCGGCGCAGAAAAAGTATCTGGCGAGCTGGCAGGAAGGTACGTAGAGCCGCGGAAAAACGCGGAATCTGACGCAGAAGGACGTGGAAATAAATTTAATAAAAACAATGATGCCCATTGTTCAGAACAATGGGCATCATTGTTGAGTAGCGGCACTCTTGAAAAAAAACCGCAAATGCCTTAAAATAATATAAGTTTGGGCGGTTCGTATAGCGGCAATTACATCGCGCTGTAGACGCGACGGCTTTTAGCCTCCGGGGGTTCGAGTCCCTCACCGCCCACCATGAAAAACAGATTACCTTTTGGTAGTCTGTTTTTCATTTTTGCAGAGGGACAAGAACAGAGCGATTTCGCCGAAGGCGAAAATTTGTTGCGACTATTTGGAGCAACAAATAGCGGCAGGGGCCGCCGTAGCGTTATTTGAGTGGAGCGAAGCGACACGAAAATAGCGTGAGGTGGCCGAGTCCCTCACCGCCCACCATGAAAAACAGATTACCTTTTGGTAGTCTGTTTTTCATTTTGGCAGAAGGATTCAGGCCACCACAAAAAAGCCCATTGCTAGAGCAATGGGCTTTTTAAATTACCAGGAAACCTCGGACGGAGGCCGTATAGAAAGCAAGCGGGCATTAGCACGAAGCCGGAGTCCGAGGATGAATGGAACTGCTCTTAGCAAAACCATCCCCGTTTTGCTAAGCTGTATACATGAGAACCAAAAGCCTAAACCATAGCACCTACAAGCACCTTTACCACATTGTCTGGGGCACTAAACACCGCAGGAAGTGGCTGACAGACTACGTAAAGACTGAATTAATCACCAGCCTTCATCAAACCGTCAAGAAATACCCCACACTCTTCATTATGTTGGTAAACACTGACCAGGATCATGTACACGTTCAAATTGAAATACCTCCCAGCATTGCCGTGGCAGATGCCGTCCAGCGTTTGAAAGCCAATTCCAGCATCCATATTCAAAAGAAGTTTAAATTCATCAGAGAAATGTATTTGGAATGGGACGGCATCTGGAGTGTGGGGTATTTCTCCTCAACTGTTGGGTTAAACGAAAGTCAGGTCAGAAAGTACATCGAGTGGCAAAACAAAAAAGAAAAGCCCCAGACAACCAAACTGTTTTGAGCAGAATGATTGTCCGAAGCTTTTGGTTTTCATGCCGTGTTGGAAACCCCGGGTGGAGTGCATCCGGAACCCGGGGAGGAGGTCATTTGTTTGTGTTTTTGTTATTAAAGCAATAGTTTATTTTCCAATCAACAATCCCGCGCCGAGGCCGACGGCCAAAGCTATGCCGCCGATTATTAGCATCCTTAAGCCGGATTTAAATAAAGGCTGTTTGGTGTATTTGGTGGTGCCAATCCCCAGGGCGAATAATCCGGCCAAGGTCACCGCAATGGAAACGGGGATGGCGGATTCTATATCCATAACAAAATAAGCAAATAGCGGCACTATCCCGCCTATAATATAGGCGAAAAACATAAAAAAACCGCCCTTAAAAGAAGTAGAAGTTTTGCTGGGCAAGACCTTAAGTTCGCGGACGGCCATTTCTTTGAGCATTAATTCCGGGTTTAAAGCCGCTGCCTCTGACATCTCTTTGGCCAAATTTTCCGGCCAGCCGTCTTTTTTATACATTTCAGCCAGTTCCAGTTTTTCCTCCTTAGGGTACTGCTTAATTTCTGTTTTTTCCTCGTAGAGTTTGCGCTCGTCAACTTCCTCCTGCGAGCGGTTGGAAAGATACGAGCCAATGCCCATAGATACCGACTCCACGGCAATAATTACCGTGCCGGCCAAAAGGATGGTAAAATGGTCGCCGCTGCCTACGGCAATGCCAGTGATGGATCCTAAGGTAGAAACCATGCCATCCTCCATGCCAAACACTACCTCCCTTAGTAGGTCAGATAGGCTTGAATTTTGGTGGTGGACGTAATCCTGTTTGTAATTGTGATGAAATTCCCGCGGCATAAATGCTATTGGCGTTAAAATAAAAGTTTAAATTTTTTTAATATTTCTAGCGGGTGAATATGTATTAAATAATAATATTTTGCACCCGGCCCACTTCCCCGCTTTTAAGGCGCACTTTAATGCCATGGGGGTGGAACTGCGAGTTGGTTAAAATTTCAGCCACCGCGCCGCGCGTGAGCTTTCCGGTTTTTTGATCTTCCTTCATCACAATATCTACAATTGCGCCAATTCGCACGTCTTCCCTGTTTTGTCCGCTCATAAATTACTCCGTTGTTATGCCGTCAAACTCTGCCTCCTGCTCAATAGCTTCTTGCTTGGTGGCACGCACAATGCCGTCCTTATGGTGCGCCGGGGAATAAATGGTGTAAAGTTTAAGCTCTTCGGAATCTGAAGTGTTGATTATGTTGTGCTGGGCTCCTGCCGGAACGACCACCGCCGTGCCATCTGAAACCTGATATTCGTTTCCGTCAATTACGCACTTGCCATTGCCCTGCTCAAAACGAAAAAATTGATCGTTATCCGGGTGTACCTCCATGCCGATTTCCTCTTTGGGTTTAAGGGTCATTAAAACCAGCTGGCTGTGCTTGCCGGTATAGAGCACTTTGCGGAAATTTGCGTTTTCCCGCGAATCTTGTTCTATGTTTGAAATAAAGCCTCTCATATAGTTAATTTAATTATTTTCTTCACGTCGTTTTAATTCTACCATTTTTTTGACAAATAAAAAACCCAATAATCTGGAGCCCAAGTGCCCCGACGCCCTCCGGGGTCGGGGTAAAGAGTTGCTCTACAAAATAAAAAACTTTTCCCTGGAGCCCAAGTGCGGAATTGAACCGCAGACCTACTCCTTACCATGGAGTTGCTCTACCAACTGAGCTACTTGGGCCTAAGGGAAAAGTTTTTTATACTTGATTTTTATAAAACCGTCACTTACAATTTTTTCAATGTAGTCTTTTCTCTTTAACTTTTTAAGTCTTAATTCAATTTTCTTTGCTATTTCTAATGTGGAATATTCTTGTAAAAACACTAGTTTGGGGTTCGTAAATCTTTGCGTTGTCCACGTGTGGCCTTGTTTGTGCTGTGCAAGTCTTCTTTTCAGATCGGCTGTGCTTCCGATATAGTACCGTCCGTGTTCGTCTTGGAGTATATATACTATTCCTGACATAGATTTTATTCCAACCCCGACGTTCCGACCAATCGTCGGAAGTCGGGGCTCCGACCTCCCTTCGGGAGCGTCGGAGCTGAGCTACTTGGGCGCAATGTTATAGGATTTTTTAAAGATTTTTTATTTTGGCGCGTGGACAACTAAATATTCCTTACCGCCTCTTGGTATTTAACATTTGCCGGCTCGAGTTCCAGTGCCCTGCTAAATGCCAGTTTGGCCTGCGCTTTATCCCCTGCTTCTTTTAGCGCCAGGCCCAGGTTATAATAGCGGTTTGGATGGGTGGAATCAAGGGCCAGAGATTTTTGGTAATGTTCTACGGCTTTGCCAAATTCCCGGGTTAAAAAGAGGCATTGCGCCAGTTTGGCCTGATAGTCCGGGTGCGTGGGCTCGTGATTGGTTAAGTACAGGTAAACGTCTTTGGCATCGGTAAAGTTGCTTTGCTCCAGATAGAATCTACCCAAAGCGTCATAGTTGCCAAAATTTTTGGGCTGAAGCTTAATTATATCCAGGTAATATTGCTCATTTTTTACGTCGTGGAAAACCAGCGGCTTTGGCTCCGGGTGTTTAAAATGCGGCATGCGGCCGGCAAATAACTTTTTTATCCGGTAGCCGGTGGCCGCCTGCGGACGCAAGTCCTTGGCTTCCAGAATAAAGTGCCAGACCTTTTTGGTAATATAGGTAAGCCCTACCTTAATTGTGGAAATTGCCTGAATGGGCAGCCCTTTTTGCATTAAATTATAGGCCGGTTGAGCGCCCCGCTCTGTTTCCGCCTGCCGTTTTGCTGAAGCTTCCGGCAAATGCCGAAGAACTATTAGGACAATGCCTAAAATGGAAAAAATGAAGATTATGTTGGGCAGCATTTGGTAGGACAAGGGTTTTTGATAGAAACTAATAACTTATAATTGATAACTAATAACATGATAACACATTTGTTATAAGTTATTAATTTATTGTTATCAGTTTTACTCAGTTTCCCAAAACAAATCTGGCAAAGCGCTTAACTACAACATTCTCACCCATTTTGGCCACGGCCGCCGCGACTAAATCTTTTACTTTTTTGTCGGGATCTTTAACAAACGGCTGTTCCATTAGGCAGGCTTCTTCGTAGTATTTGGCCAGTTTGCCTTCTAAAATCTTTTCCACAACTTCGGCCGGTTTGCCTTTTATTTGCTCTTTGTAAATTTCCTTTTCTTTTTCCACAACTTCGGCCGGAACATTGCCAATGTCCACATAAAGCGGGTTGGACGCGGCAATATGCAGGGCCAGTTCTTTGGCTAAATGCTTAAAGTCTTCCGTGCGGGCCACGAAATCGGTTTCGCAGTTAACTTCCAAAAGTACTCCCACCCGGGAGCCTGGATGGATGTAAGTTTCAATAATCCCCTCTTTGGCCACGCGGTCAGCCTTTTTGCCCACCTTAAGCGCGCCTTTTTTGCGCAAAAGTTCAATGGTCTTTTGTTTGTCGTTGTTAGTTTCGTTTAAGGCCTGCTTAATTTCCAGCATGCCGGCGCCGGTTAATTCCCTAAGTTCTTTTAATAGGTCGTGAGTCATAAAATATAATCCTAATTATCCGAATTAGTATCCGAATGATCCGAAATTTTGGAGCATTCGGATTATGTTAATTTTTTTATTTTGTAGGAACTACATCAGCCTCTTTAACCACCGGTGCGGCCTGCCTGCCTTCATTAACCGCTTCGGCAATTACCGCGCACATAAGTTCAATGGCTTTGGTGGCATCGTCGTTGCAGGGAATCGGGTAGTCTATCCCTTCCGGGCTGCAGTTGGTGTCAACCAAGCCAATAATTTTGACTTTGCTTTTTTTGGCTTCTTTTACCGCAATCATATCGTGCTTGACATCGGTAATAAAGACTGCTTCAGGCAGGCGCTTTAAGCTTTGGATGCCTTCAAACAATTTTTTCATCTTTTCAATTTCGCGCTCCACCATTAACCGTTCTTTTTTGGTGTAGTGGCTTTCCAGTTCCCCGCTGGCCTTTTGGCTTTCCAATTTTTCCAGCTTGCGGATGGTTCTTTGAATGGTTTTGCTGTTGGTAAAGGTACCGCCAAGCCAGCGTACGTTTACGTACGGCATACCGCAGCTTTCTGCCGCTTTTTTCACAATTTCTTTGCCCTGGCGCTTGGTGCCAATAAACAGCACAACTCCGCCTTTGGATGTTAAATCTTTTACAAACTTAACTGTCTGGGCTAAGGCCTGCTTGGTTTTCTCCAAATCCAAAATATGGATGCCGCTTCTGGAGGCGTAAATGTACGGCTTCATTTTGGGGTTCCACCTTGAGGTGGTATGCCCAAAATGCGCCCCGCTTTTGAGCAAGTCTAAAAGACTAAT